>NZ_JBHYIO010000027.1:74838-176773 GCF_042740095.1 Nonomuraea sp. NPDC059023
CCCGCCCCTTTTCTTCCCCCCCCCCCCCCCCCCGGGGGCCCCGCGCCCCAGCCCCCCGCCCCGCCCTCCCCCCCCCGCGGGGGGGTGCGCCCCCCGCACGGTGCCGGTCAGTCCGCCGGTAGGACGATGAACGAGAAGTCTGTATTTATCCGTCGGACGAGGGATATTTCGGATTTTATGCGGTGCGCGGTCTCCCCCCGGCTGATGCCCAGCCCCTGGGCGATCAGCCTGCCGGGCCGGACGGGAACCGGATCGGCGAAGGACACCTCCACCTTCACCGGCCAGCATGGATCCGGCGGCTCCGGCGGCGTGATGAGACGCCAGGCGTCCGTCCAGTCCAGGGTGAAGCGGTTGCGCCGGGCGAGGAGCGGGTCGAGCAACCAGCGCGCGACCAGCCCGGAATCGTTGTTCTCGTAGGCCTGGAGGTCCGCGACCGAACGGGCCGGAGTCCGCTCGTGCACGGTGAGCTTGCCGGTCCGGTCGCAGGCGACGCAGCGGACCAGCAGCCAGACGTCGAGAAGCTTGCCGTTGGCGTTGACGCGGAACCGGCCCTCGCCCGTGGTGGCGGACGCGGCCCCGCAGCCGACGCAGCGCAGCGTCAGCAGGGGCAGGCGCGTGCGCCGGACGGTCCAGGGCAGCACGACATGATCGATATGAGGTTGTGAAGACATGATCTCTCTGAAGACCTGACGGGCACGCCGAAGCAGCCGGCGGCTGCGCGGCGTCGGGAAGCGGGGTCAGGTCTAAAGAGCGGGCGGGGTCAAGCCGATGTCCTCACGTCGATGGCGTGACCGCACCCTAATGCCGCGGACGCGGCCCGATCAACGAGTTTTCAGCCCGTGCGGAGGATCCGGAAGCGGCCGGGCCGCGCGGGATCCCGGTCGGCGACCTGGATGGGCGGCCAGGCCCACTGCCAGACGCCGATGCCCGGCGTGCGGGAGAACCGGATCGGGCCGCGGGTGCCCTCGACCGCCACGTGCGGCCAGGATTTGGCGATGCCCGGCCGGTCCACGCCCTGGGAACGCAGCACCTCGGCCAGGACCGTGACCGTGTCGTAGCCCTCGAAGGCGACGAAGGACGGCGTCGCGGCCAGCCGTTCGCGAAGGGCGGTCTCGACCCGTGCTCCCAGGGGGCTGAGGCGCTCGGGCAGGTAGCGCAGGAACGGGATCGCGGCGCCGTCGTCACCCAGCAGGCTCGCCCATTCGGCGAACTCCGGCTGCCCGGCCGGAGCGCCGATCAGGATCTCGGACAGTCGCGGGTCGCTGCGGACGGCCCTGACGATCGGCACCGCCGGGTCCGGATGGCCGACCAGGAGCAGGAGGGCGCTCGCGCCGTTGCCGGCGAGTTCGTCGCACACGTCCGCAGGGGTGAGCGTGCTCATGTCGAGGTCGACGACGGTGAGGTGGTCCCGGACGATGGCGGCCCCCGAGGCCCAGTAGACACTCGGCTGGGCGGCCACGGCGATCCGGCTGTGGCCCGCGCCGAGCAGGAAGTCCGCGTAGATCCGCCAGCCGCGCGACTGCGCCGGCGCCAGGCGCGCGACCCAGTCCGTCGGCTGCTCGGTGAGCGCGTCGAGGACCGCCGACGAGCAGAGGTACGGCAGGCCGAGCGCGTCGGCCCTGGCGGCGACGGCACGGGCGACGACGCTGTGGTACTCCCCCGCCAAGGCGGCCACGCCGAGACCGGCCAGTTCGTCCACGGCCGCCGCGGCCTTCGCCGGATCGGCCGCGGTGTCTCTGACCACCAGTTCGAGCGGTCGTCCGCCGATGCCACCGGTGTCGTTGACCTCGCCGGCGGCCAGTTCGAGCCCGGCGAGCAGGTGGCGGCCCGCTTCGGCCCATCCCGGCCGGGTCAGCGGAGCGAGGGCTCCGATCCGGACGGACGACGCGTCGGCAGATGGCGTGTTCATGTGGTGCTGTCTCCTGTGTGACCCGGACCTTGGTACTTCTGAGCTCGCCTATTCAATGCTCATCAGGGCCGGTGACGTCAAGTTCCCCGGCGGCGATCAGGTGGGTGAGCAGGCCGTCCAGGAGGGCGGAGGCGGGCGGGCAGGTCAGGCCGGCCTCCGCCAGGACGCGTTCGGTGCGGGAGCAGTCGAAGCCGGGGCCCTTGGCCTGGCCGTACTCGGTGAAGGAGCGGGGGTAGGCGGCCACGGGGAGGGGTTCGCCGGCCGCCAGCCGCGCGCGTACCTCCGCCCGCCAGTCGGCGCCCGGGACCAGCCGCAGCGGGAGGCCGCGCTCCCGCAGGCCGGCGACGATGTGGGCGGAGCTGAGCGTGTGCGGGTTGTAGTAGTGGAAGTCGCCGGTGGCGCCGCCGCGGGCGAGGTGGATGATCGCCGCCGCCACGTGGTCCACGGGTGTCATGTCGAACCGCTCGCCGTCCGGGACGGTGCCCAGCGTGACGCAGGTGGCGAAGAACCTGCCCAGGAAGTCGCCGGGCGGGCAGGCGCCGGTGGCGGTGTCGCCGCTGATCCTGGCCGGTCGATGGATGCTCACCGGCAGCCCGGCCTCCCGGGCGGCGGCGGCGAGCCGGTCGGCGGCCCACTTGCTCTGGTCGTAGCCGGGGTGCAGCAGGTCAGGGTCGGGCAGCGGGTCGTCCTCGCGCACCACCCGCTCCCCCGGCGCCAGGTGCACGCCGAGCGTCGAGACCAGGTGCACGGGGATCGCGGCCGTGGCGGCCAGGCGGAGGATCTCCAGCGTGCCGCCGACGTTCGCGGGTCGCAGTCCCGTGTACGGCTTGGCGAAGTCCACCAGGCCGCCGCTGTGCACGATGAGGTCGAGGGTCGCGGCCAGGTGGCCGAGCCGCCCGGCGAGTCCTTCCGTCGCCAGGTCACCAGGTTCTGGCACGATCGTGCCGGCCAGCTCGGGTTTCCACAGCCCGTAGCGCTCCAGATTGGCCCGCAGGCGCGCCGCCGGATCGGACCCCCTGACCAGGCAGTGCACGGTGATCCCCGCCGCGGCCAGCCCGGCCAGCAGGTACGCCCCCAGGAACCCGGTGCCCCCGGTCAGCAGCACCCGCCGCGGCGCCGGAATCCGAACCGGGACCCGCGAGACCACCACGTCGTCCGGCAGCACCGCGTCCGCCCGCACGTCAGGCCCGCGCACCGCCTGCCCGTCCAGGCGGGCGGCCAGTTCGGCGAGGTCGGCGGCGGCGAAGAAGACGTCGAGCCCGACCGGCCGCCCGGTGCGCGCGGCGATCCGCCCGGCGGTCTTGGGCGTGAGCAGCGAGTGGCCGCCCAGGTCGAAGAAGTTGTCCCGGCGCCCCACGGGCACGCCGAGCGCCTCCTCCCACACCGCGGCGACGGCCCGCTCGGTGGGGGTGCGCGGGCTCTCGTACGGAACCGCCTCCACCTCGGGCAGCGGCAACGCCCGGTAGTCGATCTTCCCGTGCGGCGTCATGGGCACCGCGTCGAGCATGACCAGGTCGTGCGGCACCATGCCGGCCGGGAGCTTGCCCGCCAGGAAGGTACGCAGTTCGGCCCGGGTGATCCGGTCCCCGGTGAGGTAGGCGACCAGCCGCCCGCGCACCCCGGTGACCACGGCCTCCCGTACGCCTTCGTGAGCCAGGCAGGCCGCCTCGACCTCGGCCGGTTCGACGCGCACGCCGTTGATCTTGAGCTGCCGGTCGTCGCGTCCCAGGAACTCCAGGTTCCCGTCGGCCCGGCGGACGGCCCGGTCCCCGGTGCGGTAGACGCGCTCGCCGCGGAAGGTGACGAAGCGCTCCGCGGTCAGCTCGGGCCGCCCCAGATATCCCTCGGCCAGGCACGGCCCGCCCAGGTACAGCTCGCCGGGCGCCCCGATGGGCGCGAGCGCGCCGTGCCGGTCCAGGACGTACGCCCGCACGTGCGGCAGCGGCCTGCCGATCGGCAGGTGGGTACGCGGGCCGAGCTCCGACCCGTCGACCGTCCGGTACACGGTCGCGCACACGGTCGCCTCGGTGGGGCCGTAGTGGTTGAAGAACGACAGGCGGCCGCCGGTGAGCCGGGCCCAGGTGCGCAGCCGGTCCACGGGCACGCTCTCGCCGCCGACCATGACGGTGCTCAGCGGCCCCGGGTCCACCGAGTCCAGGCCGGCCAGGTCGTCCACCCACTGCCGCCAGAGCGCGGTGGGCGTGTCCACCATCGTGATGCCGTGCCGCGCGCACAGCTCCAGCGCCTCCGGTCCGCTCAGCGCGAAGGGCGAGGGGTGCAGCACGATGGCGGCGCCGCTGAGCAGGGCCGGGTACAGGTCGCCGGCCGAGGCGTCGAAGCTGAGCGGCGGCACCATGAGCACCCGCTGGCCGGGGCCGAATCCGTGCAGGTCGATGAAGGCCCGCGCGAGCCGTACGACGGTGTCGTGCGCCACGACGACACCCTTGGGCGCGCCGGTGGAGCCCGAGGTGTAGATCACGTAGGCGGGGCCGCCGGACGGCTCGCCCTGGGGTGCGGGCAGGTCGCGCACCGACGTGCCGATCGCGACCACGGCGCCGCAGTCGGCCATGAGCGCGGCCAGCCGGTCGGCGGGCTGACCGGGGTCGAGGGGCACGTAGGTAGCGCCGGCTTTGAGGGTGCCGAGCAGCGCGACGATCGCCTCGGGGCTCGCCTTGAGGCACACGGCCACCCTCGCGCCCGGCCGTACGCCTCGCTCGCGCAGGTCCCCGGCCAGTTCGCCCGCGCGGGCGTCCAGCTCCGCGTAGGTGAGCACGTCGCCGGGCGTGATCACCGCGGGCGCCTGGGGTGTACGGCGGGCCTGCGCGGCGATCAGCTCCTCCAGCCGGGGCGTCGGCCCGGCCACGGGCGCGCCGGAGCCCAGCAGCACCGCCTGTTCCTGCGCCGGGAGCATGTCCAGCTCGCTCAGCCTGGCCTCCGGACGGGCGGGCATCTCCCGCAGCAGCCGTTCCAGATGCGCAGCCAGGCGGGCGACGGACCCGGCGTCGAAGCGCTCCGTGCTGTAGGTGATCACCAGTTTGAGCGCGTCCGGGCCGGCGACCACGTCCAGGGCCAGGTCGAACGTGGCCCGCTCCGGCCCCGTCCCCACCATCTCGCCGACCAGCTCGCCCAGCCGCAGCGGCTGCTCGCCGACGAGCCCGAGCATGAGCATGGTCTGGAAGATCGGCGTCCGTGCGGGATCGCGGCCCACGCCGAGATCACCGACGACCTGCTCGAAGGGCACCGCGGCGTTGGAGAACCCGCGCAGCAGCCGCCCGCGCACCCGCTTGAGCAGCTCGCCGACGGTCGGGTCGCCGTCCAGCGTGGCGCGGACGGCCAGAGTGTTGATGAACAGGCCGAAGACGTTCTCGAACTCCTCGCGGTCCCGTCCGGCGACCGGCGTGCCGACGCAGAAGTCCTCCTGGCCGGTGTGGCGCATGAGCAGGGTCTGGTAGGCGGCCATCACCACCATGAACGGCGTGCACCGCCGGGCCCTGGCCAGTTCGGCGACGCCGTTCCAGACCTCGACCGGCATCGTGTGGACGAGCTTGGCGCCCGCGGTGCTCCTGACCGCCGCCCGCGGCCGGTCGGCCGCCAGTTCCAGCACGGGCGCCCCGTCGAGCTCGGCCCGCCAGAACGCGCGCTGCTCCTCGTGCTCCTGCCCCCGCCGCGTCGCGGCGTAGTCCCGGTACGGCGGCGCCTCCCGCGCCGGCGGCGCCTCGCGACCCGCGGCGAAGGCGGTGTAGAGCTCGTCGAGCTGCGGGAACATGACACGTTCCACCGACCAGGCGTCCCCGATGAGGTGGTGCATGGTCATGACCAGCACCTGGTCGGCTGGAGCCAGCCGCAGGAGCGAAGCCCGGAACAAGGGCCCCCGGGCGAGGTCGAAGGAGGCGTCGGCTCGGGCGGAGATCAGTCCGGCGAGCCCGGCCTCGTCCGTCTCGACGACCTCCAGGTCAACCGGTACGGCCGGCCGTACCTCCGCCATGGGGGTCTCGCCCACCTCCGGGAAGACGGTGCGCAGCGACTCGTGCCGGGCGGCGAGTTCGCCGAGGGCGCGGGTGAGGGCGGTGACGTCGAGCGGGCCCCTTAATCGGGCCGCGACCACCATCGTGTAGCTGGAGTCGCCGCCGGCCAGGCGGTCCAGGAACCACATCCGCTCTTGCGCGGGTGACAGGGTGGCGAACATCGTGGCCGATACTCCCTTTGCGGGTGCTGCGTTCTGACCCCGGACCTGACAAATTTTCTTATAGGAAAGTTTCCTATTTGTTTGTTAGCGTGATGCTACACAGCTCCAGTGGACGTGGACAATGGACGGGCTCCGTTGAATCTGATCGTGCACTTCGATGGCCTGCCGGACCGGCAGGGCGCGCTGACCATGGGCCAAGCGAACATGGCGCGCTGCGTGCTCCGGGATCCTCCCGAGCACATGAACTTCCTGATGATCAAGCGCGTGCCACGGCGGACCGGTCTCGACCGGATCGCCGAGGCCACCCTCGCGCTGCTGTCCCGGCACGAGGGCCTGCGCACGACCTTCACCGCCGGCACGCAGCACGTGCACGGCAAGGGCGCGCTGCAGGTCGTGGTCGTCCCCGACCACGGCGGTCCGCCGATGCGGGCCGCCGAGGAGACCGGCGCCCTCCTGCGCGCCCCGCGCTTCGACCTCGAAGGCGAGTTCCCGCTGCGTATGGCGGTGATCTGCACGGAGGCCGAGCCACGCCTGGCGGTCTTCGTGCTCCCGCACACCGCCGTGGACGCCATCAGCCTCGCCCACCTGCTGCGCGAATGGGAGACGCTCCTGCACGGCCGGCCGTTGCCCGGCCCCGAACCGACCCAGCCCATCGACCTGGCCGACAGTGAACGCACCCCGGCGGCGCTGCGCCGCGCCGAGGCCGCAGTCGAACACTGGCGTACCGGCCTGGCCAGGTCGCCGCAGACGATGTTCCCGATCGCCTTCGACACCGAGCACGCCATGGTGGCGCGGCTGCGCGTCCGCTCGGCCGCCGTCATGGCCTGCCTGGAACGTGCCGCCGTCAGGACCGGGGCCAGCCCCTCGATGATCGTGATGGCCGCACTCGGCACCCTCGTCGGCCACCGTACGGCCCAGCCGACCTGCCTGCTGGCCTCCCTGTCGAGCAACCGCGCCCATCCCCGGCTGCGTACGCACATCGGCCCGCTGGCCCAGGACGCCCTGGTCGTGACCGATCTGCGCGCCGCGACCTTCGACGAGCTGATCGCCCGCTTCCGGGTGGCCGCGCTCGCCGGGTACCAGCGCAGCCGCTTCGACTCCGAGGCGCTGTGGGAGGCGATCCACGCCATGGACGCCGAACGCGGCACCCGGTACGCCAGGGACTGCGTCTTCAACGACATGAGCGCCCAGGTGCCGCCCGGCGACGACGAGGACCCGGTCGACGAGCCCGAGCTGACCTGGCTGCCCGAGGCGGCGCTGCCGGCCAACCTCTCGCTCTGGATCAACCGGCTCGACACCGTGCTCGACCTGACCCTGTGGGTCAACCCCGCGGCGCTGTCCGTGGACGAGGCCGAGGTGTTCGGGGCGGGGCTGGTCAGACTGCTGACGGCGGCGGGCGATCGGGTGGTGGACGTCGCCGAGATCGGGGCGGTCACCGGGGTGGCGGCCATGCCGTACGGGCCGGAGTGGGTGCGTTCCGGCACCTCGTGGGTGCGGCCGGAAGCCGTCCGGCGGCTGGTCGAGCGCGCGGTGCCCGGCGGTACGGCGAGCGTCACGCTCGGCGAGGACGGCACGTTCACCTGCCGCCTCGTCACCGGCACGGCCATCACCCCGGGCCAGGCGCACCGGGCCTGTCTGGACCTGCTGCCGAGCCATCCGGACGCGGTCGCCCCCCGCCGCTACGTCATCGAGCCCCGGGAGTGAGGGGCCGGAGGCCTGGGCAACGCCGCGATCGCCCCGGCGAGCACCGGCAGCCCGACGGCCAGAGCGGCGATCGCCCACCAGGGAGTCCCGAAGGACACCCGTAGCAGGATGTCGTACTCGTCGTTGGATGTGGTCATCGGCCAGGCCAGCAACCATCCGATGCCACACCCGGCGACGGCACCCGGCACCGCTCCGCAGAGCGCGCTCCATCCCGTGCGCCCCGCGGCGAACCACCGCAGCGTCGCCACCGACCCGCCGCCGGCTCTCAGCAGCGTCCGCCCGGACCGGGTTCCGATGCCCGCCCGGCCACCCGCGACCAGCGCCCCGCCGAGCGCGACGACAACCGCCCCCGCGACCACGCCCATCCATGCGACCGGCGCCTGATACCCAAGCTCAAGATAGGTGTACGCGCCGTCGACCAAGCGCCCATGGATGCGCTCTAGTTCGGCGGCCGTCGTCCGGTGTCGGGAGGGGTCGACGATCAGCGACTCCGCCTCCAGGGAGAGGCCCAGGTCCCGGATGACCGTCGTCGGGATGAAGACCTCGTTAACCTGCCGATCGGGAGACTTGACGGCGATCGCCGGCACGGACTTGGTGCGATCCCCGGCCGCCAGGTCGTCGGTGGGCAAGGAGTAGTGGACCGTCAGCGTGTCGACCTTGATGTCATGGGAAGTGACGACCACAGCCGTTCCCTCGTCGAACGGTGTCGCGAGGTTCCCGGTGAGGTAGCGCAGGAGCGCCTGGTCACCGAAGAAGCCAGCCGGAACCACCCCTTCTACATCCGGCAGGTCCACGCCCTCGACGTCAAGGCTGAAGTCCGTCCAATGGGTTAGTTTGTCTCTCCGCACGACGGAGTCCGCGGGCACTTCTCGCTGAAGGGCCGCCCGCATGACCGCCGCGTCCGCGTTCTGGAGGTTCACGAGGAGAGCGCCGTGCCGGGCCTGGGGCACGTACCAGGCCCGGCCCTGTGCCGACTGGGCGACCACGACACTCGTCACCACGACCGCGCAGGCCGTCAGCACCATCGTGAGCGCGATCGGGGCGGCCGTCCGGTGCCTGCCGAGCGCCACGTCACGGGCGGCCAGCCGGACCACCGGCGACAGCCGGGCGGTGCGCCGCCGCAGGACGTCCAGCAGCCACGGGATGAACGCTCCCAGGCCGGCGAGCATCAACGCCCCGCCGAAGATGGCCGCGACAACCCGCAGAAACGACCAGAAGCTGTCGTAGTACGTGTCGTCCGCCTGCGTCGACCAGGCGATGACGGCCACCGGCACGAGGCCGGCGACCGTCATGGCCGCCCCCCAGAGCAGGAAGCGTGACCTGAGATGTTCTCGCCGGGCCGCTTCCGAGGCGAGGAAGACCGACCCGCACAGCAGTCCCACGAAAACACCCGGTGCCGTCAAGAGGAGGATGCCTAAGATCACCAGCGAATGGTAGGCGCCCCCCGCGGGAAACCGCGAGGGGCGCCGGCGGCTAGGGCGTGAGGCGGACGGGCAAGGGGCTCGCGCCCAGCGCCGACACCTCCACCGCCGTGCGGACGTAGGTGCTGTAGCCGGACGCCGACACCGTCAGGTCGCGGACGCCCGCGGCGGCGGGCAGCCGGTAGTGGCCCGAGGCATCGGTGACCACGCCGGGGCCGCCCGCGGTGACCGTCGCGCCGGCGATCGGGGTGCCGTCGGTCTTGGTCACCCTGCCGACGATCACCGGCGCCGCGACGGCGGGCGCCGCGATGTCGAACGTCAGCACGGTGAACGAGTGCGCCGGGAAGGTGTGGGCGTTCACGCTGGTCGTCGTGGTGGTCGTGGTCTGGATGGCGGTCGGCTGCTGCCAGGTGTTGCGGTCGAGGTAGCCGGGCGAGCCGACCGTCGAGACGGTGGCGGTCGAGCCGACCGTTCCCGCGCCCGCGAGGTTGATCGTCGCCGCCTGCGCGGCCGACGGATCGCGGTTGATGACCGACACGTAGAGCTTGGCGCCGTCCGCCGACCGGGTGGAGGTGACGTCGAGCATCGGCACGCCGTTGCGGGCGGGCAGGTTGCCCATGGCGGGGGCGTTGTACGTGGGACCGGTGACCGTGGTGGGCAGCAGCAGCGGCCCGTGGCGGTCGGCGATCAGCTTCTGCACCAGGTACGTCGGGGTGACGAAGCTGCCCCTGTTGCCCAGCCGGATGGCGCTGCCGTCCCAGAACTCCATGAGGGTCGAGGCCGCGTTCACCTCGTTGACGTCGCTTCTGCGCATGAACAGGTTGAGCAGCCCGGCCTCCTGCAGCGCGCCCTCCAGGCTCCTGGACCTGCGGTGCTCCTCGTTGAAGTACATGGCGTTGTGCTCGGTCACCGCGATCTTGATGTCGCGGCTGGTGCCGTTGAGGATCGTGTTGGTGACCGTCGCCATGCGGTCGCCGATCACCGCGGGCGCGCCGACGGAGGCGGCGTAGACGGCCGCGCTGTCGTAGGCCTGCGGCAGGGGCTGCGGGCTGTAGTAGTGGATCGACAGGTGGTCGAGCTTGGATCCCGCGTTGGCGATCATCGTGGTGTTCCAGCTCTGGTCGTTGTTGGTGCCGTCACCGCCCTCACCGATGAAGGTGATCGTGGCGTCCTTGGCGGCCATCGCGTCGCGGAAGGTCACGTAGCTGGCGGCGAAGGCCGCCGCGCTGGTGTGACCGGGCGTCCAGGAGCCCCACACCTCGTTCCCGATCTCCCACGTTCTCACGTTGTACGGCGCGCGCCCCCGTTTGGCGCCCCAGGTGGTTCCGGCGGCGCCGTTGGTGTACTCGACCCAGTTGGCCGCCGTCGCCCCGGTCCCCTGGCCCCAGTTGACGTTGAGCACCACGGGGATGTTCAGCGCCTCGGCCAGGCCGAGCACCTCGTCGGTGCCGACGTCGTTGGTCATCCACCCGGCCTCCCACTGCCCGTAGTACATGGGCGGGCGCTGGTCGCGGGGGCCGATGCCGTCGCTGAAGGTGTAGCTGTCGGCGATGATCCCGCCGGGCCACCGGATCGAGCCCGGGTTGAGCGCGGCCACCCGGTCGACGAAGTCCTTGCGCCAGCCGCCGTGCACGACCTCGGCCGGGTCCTTGGGCATGACTCCGGCCATGTCGATCCAGAGGGTGCCGGTGCCGGCCGTACCGATGAAGAGCTTGGCGTAGCGGTCGGTGGCCGACGGGGTGAGCGTGACCGTGTGCTTGGACCACGAGGTCCCGACGCCGGTGACGTTGGCGGTGGCGTAGGGCGTGTAGCCCGGCGAGTCGCCGGTGTCGGGGCCGAGCGCGAGAGTGACGGGCGCGCTCAGCCCGGTCTGCTTGAGGTAGACGCTGACCTCGTACGCGCGGCCGGCGGTGAGGGCGATGCCGCCCTGGCTGATCCCTCTGCGCCCGCTGGTGTGCTGGACGTCGACGCGCTGGGCGTAGCTGCCGTTGGCAGCGGTGCGCTCGCGCTCGTAGGTGGCCACGTCGGTGTGCCCGTCGGGACGCCAGGCGTTGTCGGTGCGCCACCAGGTCAGGTAGTCCCACTTCGTCACGCTGGTGCCGTAGCCGTAGAGGAAGGCGTGGTACTCGGTGTTCTGCAGGACGGCGGGTTTGGGGAGGCTGTGGACGAGACGGCCGTTGGCGAAGAAGGAGACCGTGTCGCCGACCTCGATGCGCAGGGTGACGGGCAGCGAGATGGCCGGGCCGGTCCACGGGGCGACGCCGTCGCCGAAGACGCGCAGGGTGCCCGCTTCGACCCCGAATTCCAGATATTTCGAGAAATCGCCGCGGCCGGTGCCCGCGTACAGGTTGAGCAGGCCGTTCACTCCGGTGTAGGAGTCGAGCTTGGCCTCGACCGCGTAGTCCTGGACGTCGCTCTCCATGAGCGGCTGGGACATGAGGCCGTAGCGGCTTCCGGCCGCCCCGTTGATCGTCATCTGGCTGTTGGCCGCGCCCGCGCTGCCCCAGCCGCCTTCGAGCGTGGTCGGCGTCCAGGCGCCCGAGACGCCGCCGCCCTCGAAGTGGTTGTCCCAGCGGTCGAGCATGTGCACCTGGCTGACCTTGACCTCGTCCCAGACGGTGGTGGAGGCGCCGAAGCCGTACAGGAAGAGACGGAAGTCCTGGTGGGGGACGTCGGTGCGGGTGGCCAGCTCGTGCACGCGCACGCCGTTGACGAAGAACCTGAACAGTCTGCCGTTGGACCAGTACGGGCTGACCTGCACGCTCAGTGTCGCCGGCAGAGTCACCGCGCCGCCGGTCCAGTTGCCGGTGCCGTCGCTGGTGAAGACCCTGGCCACGCCGCCCTCGACGCCGAACTCCATGAAGCGCTCGAAGCCGCCGGCGCCGCCGTAGACGTTGATGAGGCCGTTCGTGCCCGTGACGCCGTCGAGCCTGGTCTCGATCGTCGTCCAGTCCACGGAGCTGTTGGCGATGGGGTCGGACAGCAGGCCGTAGCGGGACTGCGCGCCGCCGGTCACGGTGGCGCGGCCGCCGCTCACGCTCACGCTGCCGTTGTTCGTGCCCTCCAGGCGGGACGGGGTCCAGCGGGGTGACAGGGCGCTTCCGGAGAAGGAGTCGTAGGTGCCGTCCGGGGTGAGGGCGAGGTAGTCGGCGGTGACCGTGCCGCTCCAGCCGTACAGGAAGGCCCGGTAGTCGCCGGGCAGGCCGGTGAAGCCCGTCAGGGTGTGCACCAGCGTGCCGTTGTGGAAGAAGCGCAACGTCCGCGCGGTGCCGTCGCGGCCGGAGACGTCGACGCGCAGGACCGACGGCGTGGTGGCCGCGCCACCCGTCCAGGTGGGGCGGCCGTCGGCGTGGACCTTCAGCACGCCGCCCTCGATGGCGAACTCGGCGAAGTTCGTGAACGCGCCGGAGCCGCCATAGATGCTGAGGATCGCGTTGGCGCCCGTGGCGGAGACGATCCTCGTCTCCACGCTGACCGTGGCGTACCGGCTGCCGGGGACCGGGTTGGACATGATGCCGAAGCGGCCGGGCTGGGCTGCGGTGACGGCCGCGGCGCCGCCGGAGACGGTGAACGTCCCGGCCGGCGCGCCGTCCAGGCTGGTGGGGGTCCACTTCGAGCGGTCGGCGGTGTCGAAGCCGTCATAGAGGGTACTGCGGGCGGGTTCGGTCTCCAGGGAGCGGTTGGCGACCTTCTCGGCCCAGGCGTTGTTCATGGAGTCGGAGGCCCACTCCATCATCTGGCCGGTGACCGACGGCTGGACGACGCCGATCGGCTTGCTTGCGTCGACGGAGATGACATTGGCGTTGACGTTGGCGGCGGCCTCGGCGGTGGCGCCGGTGAGGGCGATATTTCCGCATAAAAGGGCTAGGCAGGCAAGGACGTGCTTCACCATGCGTGGTACCTACTTCATTCCGGTGGTTGCGATGCCTTCGATGAAGCGCCGCTGGACGAGCAGGAACGCGGCGACCATCGGCAGGAGGGTGAGCACGGCGCCGGCCATCAGCAGGCCGTACTCGATGACGTGCTCGCCCATGAACAGCGCCAGCCCCGCGGGCAGCGTCTGCATGTCGGTCTCGGTGGTGAACACCAGCGGCCAGAGCAGGTCGTTCCAGTTGTACATGAAGTGGAACAGGCCCAGCGTGAGCAGCGCGGGCCCGGACAGCGGCAGAATCACCCTCCGGTAGATGCCGAACTCGGACGAGCCGTCGATGCGGGCGGCCTCGTCGAGCTCGCGCGGGATCGTCAGGAAGTACTGGCGCAGGAAGAAGATGCCGAACGCGTTCGTCGCCCGCGGCACGATGAGCCCCTGGTAGGTGTTGATCCAGTCCATGGAGCTGAGCAGCTGGAACAACGGCACCAGCGTGACCTGCGGCGGGATCATCAGCAGGAGCAGGATCAGGACGAACACCGCGTTCTTGCCGGGGAAGTCCATCCTGGCCAGGGCGTAGGCGGCCAGGGAGTCCAGCAGCAGCGACACCGCCGTCACGCCGCCCGCGAACACGACGGTGTTGAGGAACTGCCGGCCGAAGGGGATCCGCTCCCAGATCTGCGTGTAGTGGTCGGTGGTGAAGCCGCCGGGCAGCAGCGAGGGCGGATAGCGGACGATCGCCGCCTCCGGCGTGATCGACGCCACGACCATCCAGACCAGCGGCAGCAGGACCAGCCCCGCCCCGACCAACAAAGCCCCATATTTCAGGACTCGCACTAGTACCTCACCGCCCGCCGGCTGAAGAAGACGTTCTGCGCCAGCGACAGCACGAACACGATCAGCACCAGCACCCAGGCGATGGCCGAGGCGTAGCCGAACTCGAAGTCCTGCAGGCCCTTGCGGTAGACGAGGTAGACCAGCGACTCGGTGGCGAAGTGCGGCCCGCCGCGGGTCATGACGAAGATCTGGTCGAACACCTGGAGCGCGGCGATCGCGGCGATGATGAAGACGAACATCGTGGTGTGCCCGAGCAGCGGCCAGGTCACCTTGCGGAAGCGCTGCCACGGCCCGGCGCCGTCGATGGTGGCGGCCTCGTAGTACATGCGCGGGATCGTCTGCAGCCCCGCCAGGTACATGACCATGTAGAAGCCGGCGTTCTTCCAGACGCCGACGCCGATCAGGTACCACATGGCCACGTCCGCGTCCCGTACGCCGTCGCCCACGTCGACGCCGAGGCCGCGCAGCCAGTACGTGACCAGCCCGATGTCCGGATCGAGCAGAAACTTCCACGCGATCGCCACCACGCCCAGCGAGACCACGGACGGCAGGAACAGCGCGGAGCGGAAGAACCCGCGCCCCCGGACGTGCCCGTTGAGCAGCAGCGCCAGGCCCAGGGCCAGCGCGACCGCGACGGGTGTGGCGACGACCGCGTAGAACACCGTGTTGCGCAGCGCGACCAGGAAGGCCGGGTCGGCGAGCAGCTTGGTGTAGTTGCCGAGCCCCACGAAGGTCCCGGGGCCGATGGACTTGTCGTAGAAGGAGTCGGCCAGCGACTGGAGCATGGGCCAGACCATGAACACCCCGACCACGATCAGGGTCGGTGCGAGAAAGGCGTACGCGGTCGCCGTACGGCGGGCCCTCATGGGCCGGAAAGCGGCGCGATCGCCTTGGCCGCCTCGTCAAGCGCCGGCTGGACCTGGGCCTTGCCCGTGGTCACCCGCTGGACGGCCGGTTCGAAGATCTCCTCGTAGATCTTGCGGAACTCGGCCTGGCCGGGCAGCAGCACGCGGGCCTTCTCCGAATGGGCCGCGAACTGCGCCACGTACGGGTTGGCCTTGGTGTCCTCGGGGGTGACGTCGGTTCTGACGCCGGGGAAGCCGGAGCCGTTGGACCACGCGATCTGCGACTCCTTGGAGTTCCAGAACGTGAACCACTCCTTGGCCGCCTTCTGCTTGGCCGCGTCGGACTTCGCGTTGAGCACGAAGGAGGAGGCTCCGGCCAGCGTCACCGCTCCGGCGGGTCCCGCCGGGACCATGGCGACGCCGAAGTCCACCCCGGCCTCCTTGAACCCGGTGGTCATCCACGGCCCGGTGATGTTGGTGGCCGCCTTGCCGGTCTGGAAGAGCTTGTCGGCGTCCGCGCCGCCGAGGCCGGTGGGCGAGATCCGGTCCTTGGCGACGAGGTCGCTCCACTGCTGGACCGCCTGCACCGACTGGGGGCTGCTGAGCGAGAGCAGGTCGCCGCCGTTGCCCCACAGCAGGATCGGCCAGACCTGGATCGTCTGGTGGTCGGGCAGCGCGGTGCCGTACTGCTCGGGGCGGCCGTCGCCGTTGGTGTCCTTGGTCAGCTTCTTCAGCGCGGACTGCCACTCCTGCCACGTGGCCGGAGGCTTGGCGGGGTCGAGCCCGGCGTCCTTGAAGAGCTTCTTGTTGTAGTACATGAGGATCGGCGTGAACGTCATGGGCACCGCGTAGTGCTTGCCCTTGAACAGCGTGGCCTCGACGGCGGGTTTGACCAGGCTGGCCGTCCGCTCGGCGGTGAACCAGTCGTCGAGCGGGGCCAGCACGCCCTTGGCCGCGAACCGGCCGATGTGGGCGTCGTCGAAGGCGACGAGGTCGGGGCCGTTGCCGCTGGTGTAGGCGGGCAGCAGCTTCTGGAACAACACATCCCAGGTCATGATGTTCATCTCGACGCGGATGCCGGGATGCGTGTCGTTGAACTTCTTGACCAGCCCTTCCAGCGCGGGGCGGTCGGGGCCGGTGTAGCCGTTCCAGAAGGTGAGCGTGACCGGGGCGCCGGGTGCGCCGGATTTGTCGGTGGATCCGCAGGCGGTCAGCGTGAGTGCGGTGACGACGGCGAGAGCGAGCAGGCGTTTCATGCGGGGTCAGCTCCGGTGAAGGTGAGACGGATCAGGCTCCAGGACGCAGCCGGGAGCAGGGCGCGCAACTGTGCCCCGTCGAGCTGCGCGTTGGCGAGCGGCACGACGGCCGCTTCGGTGGCGTGCGGGTCGGCCCCGGCCTCCAGCAGGTGGGTGTGCGCGAGTCTCAGCCGTCCTAGGGTGCGCAGGTCGGCGGTCAGTTCCAGGGCCTCGTGGGCGCTCCTGTTGACCGCGATCACCGTGACGCCCTCGTCGTCGAGGGTGGCCACGGCGGACAACTGCGCGGCTTCGCCGTACCTCGCCGTGTCGAGCAGCGGCGAGCGCGGCTCCACCCGCAGCACGGTCCCCCGCGCGTGGCGGGCGGTCAGCGCGAACGGGTGGAAGATCGTCTGACGCCAGGCGGGTCCGCCCGGCGTGGTGCGGATGGGCGCGATGATGTTGGCCAGTTGCGCCTGGCAAGCCACGCTCACGCGGTCGGAGTGGCGCAGCAGCGTGATGAGGAAGTCGCCGACCACGACCGCGTCGGCCGCGGTGAAGGTGTCCTCGATGAGCGCGGGCGCCTCCTCGAAGTCGCCCTGCTCACGGCCCTCGTAGCGGGCCTGGTTCCAGACGTTCCACTCGTCGAAGGACAACATCATCTTCTTGGTACGGCGCAGCCGCGCCCGCACGTGGTCGGCGGTCGCGACCACGGAGGAGATGAACCGGTCCATGTCGACCGCCGCGGCGAGGAAGCTGCCGAGGTCACCGTCCTCCTCGTAGTAGGCGTGCAGCGAGATGTAGTCGACCGCGTCGTAGGCGTGCTCCAGCACCGTCGACTCCCACGCCCCGAACGTGGGCATCTGGGAGTTGGAACTGCCGCACAGCACCAGCTCGACCCCCGGATCGACCAGCCGCATGGCCTTGGCGGTCTCGTTGGCCAGCCGGCCGTACTCGGTGGCCGTCTTGTGCCCGATCTGCCACGGGCCGTCCATCTCGTTGCCCAGGCACCACAGCCTGATCCCGTACGGCTCCGCCGCCCCGTGCTTGATCCGCAGGTCGGACAGGTGGGTGCCGCCCGGCAGGTTGGCGTACTCCAGCAGGTCGCAGGCCTCCTGGATGCCCCGGGTGCCCAGGTTGACGGCCATCATCGGCTCGACGCCCGCCCGGTCGGTCCAGGACATGAACTCGTGGAGCCCGAACCGGTTGGTCTCGATCTGCCGCCAGGCCAGGTCGAGCCTGGTCGGGCGGTCGGGGCCGACGCCGTCCTCCCAGCGGTAGCCGGAGACGAAGTTGCCGCCCGGATAGCGCACCACGCTGACGCCCATCTCGCGGGTCAGGTCCAGCACGTCGCCGCGGAAGCCCTCGGGCGTGGCGCTGGGGTGGCCGGGCTCGAAGATCCCCGTGTAGACGCACCTGCCCATGTGCTCCACGAAGGAGCCGAACAGGCGCCGGTTGACGGGGGCGATCTCGAAGGCCGGATCCAGGCTGAGGTGTGCGTCTTCCATGGCAGCCTTTCTACATCGTTGTCTGCAACGTTGTAAACGGCCTATTTCATCGTTGTAAATCGCGATAGAGTGCTCGGCATGCGGCCCAGGCTGAAAGACGTCGCCGAACACGCGGGCGTGTCCATCAAGACCGTCTCCAACGTGGTCAACGGCTACCCCCACGTCAGCCCGGACACCCGGACCCGGGTCGAGGCGGCCATCGCCGAGCTGCGCTACCAGCCCAACCTCTCCGCGCGTAACCTGCGCAGCGGCCGTTCAGGGGTGATCGCGCTGGCCGTACCGGATCTGTCGATCCCCTACTTCTCCGAGCTGGCGACCAAGGTGATCGAGGTGGCCGACCTGCGGGGCTGGACCGTCCTCATCGACCAGACCCAGGGCGAGCGCCGTAAGGAACAACTCGTCATGTCCGGCATCCGGGCGCAGCTCATCGACGGCATGCTGTTCAGCCCCCTCGCCCTCACCCCCGAGGACCTGCGCGCGCGGACCGACCAGACCCCGATGGTCCTGCTGGGCGAGCGCATCGGCGGCGGCACGCTCGACCACATCGCCGTGGACAACGTCGCCGCCGCCCACCTGGCCACCTCGCACCTGGTCGCCCTCGGCCGCCGCCGCATCGCCGCCATCGGCGCCCAGCGCGCCGCCCGCGCGGTCACGGCGGAACAGCGCCTGCGCGGCTTCCGCGGCGCCCTGTCCGACGCGGGCCTGTCCGAGCACGCCGTCGCCGACGTCTCCGACTACCACCGCGCCGACGGCGCGGAGGCCATGGCGCGCCTGCTCGCCGGCGACCCGCCGGACGCCGTCTTCTGCTTCAACGACACCCTCGCCCTGGGCGCGTTGCGCACCCTGCTCTCGCGCGGCCTGCGGGTTCCGCAGGACGTCGCCCTGATCGGCTTCGACGACATCGAGGACGGCCGCTTCTCCACCCCCACCCTGACCACCATCGCACCGGACAAGGCCCACATCGCGGAAACCGCGGTCAACCTCCTGGCCACCCGCCTGTCGGCGGCCGGCGCCGAACCCCCGCAGGACCTCTGCGCCCCGCACCGCCTGATCGTCCGCGAGAGCACGGCCACCGGCCGGCGAGAAGGATGAGCGTTTGCGAGGTGCGGTCCACCCCCGTCGGGTGCGGGTGGTCAGGCCGTCGCAGCCTGACCACCTGGAAGCGATCGCCGAGGGTCAGGACGATCCGGTGGCGCAGAACTCGGCTTCGAGGACGTTGGTGAAGGAGGCCACGGGGTACTTCCAGTCGCCGTTGACGTTCTGCACGAGCATGCGGGCGGCGTCGCGGGTGCCGTAGGCGTATGACCACGAGCCGGGAAGCGCGCCGCCCATGCCCCAGACCGTGGTGCCGCAGGACAGTTTCACCGAGGCCACACCGAAGCCGTACGTGGTGTTGGGGATCCACTTTCCGTCGGGGACCACGTTGGTGGCGAACATCTGGCGATGCTGGGCAGGGGGCAGGAGCCGGCCCTTGAGCAGCGCGGTGAAGAACCGGTCGAGGTCGGCGGCGGTGGAGACGATGTCGCCCGCGGCCCAGCCGGCGGAGGGGTTCAGCTCGGTCACGTCGTAGGTCTTGGTCGCGGACTCCTCGGAGGACAGCATCGAGTAGTGCCGGGCGTGCGGGCCGCGGATCCGCACCTCCTTGCCCGCGGGCACGTACGTGCCGGTCAGGCCGAGGGGACGGGCGATGCGCCGGTGGACCAGTTCGGCGTAGGTCTCGCCGGTCGCCTTCTCGGCGATCATGGCGGCGAGGACGAAGCCGGTGTTGGTGTAGGTCCAGCCCTTGCCTGGCCGGAAGTCGGACGGGTTGGACGTGGCGATCTTGATCAGCTGCTCCGGCTGGTATCGGTCGAAGCGGTGCTTGAGGAAGGCCGGGGTGTACATACGGGTCAGCATCTCTTTGTCGATGAGGTGGTTGAAGATGCCGCTGGTCATGTTGAGCAGTTGCCTGATGGTGGTCAGGCGGCCGTCGTGGCCTTTGCCGCGTAGCAGGCCGGGCAGCCACTTCTCCACCTTGTCGTCCAGGCTGAGCTTGCCTTCGGCCGCCAGTTGCAGCACGACGGTGGCGGTGAAGGTCTTGGTGATGCTGCCGATGCGGAACCGCTCCTGCGGCAGGCGCTTGCGGCCGGTCCGGGTGTCGGCCACGCCCGCCGTACCGAACCAGGTGTCGTCGCCCTCGCGTACCGTCGCGAGGATGCCCGGAAGGCCGGTTTCGGCAATGGCCCGCTCAAGCGCCCGCTGAACTCCGGGGCGGTCGGGGACCTGGTCAGCGCCGGCCGCGGTCGCGGGTGTGGCCATGGCGGCGACCGTGGTGGCGACGAGCAGGCCCAGGCCCGCTCGGGTCATACGCGAATGGGATCTCTTTCCGGCAAAAGTACGCATCTCAACTCCTCGTCTGGGGTCGCAGACACGCTATATCTCGTTCGCGATTCACTCAATGTAAGAAGTCATGACCGCAAGAGAAGCAGCAGCTCAAAGCTCGTAAATCTTTGCAATGAGGCTGAAGTTAATGCACAATCCGATGCTGTTTGCAATGAGCTGCGGGTTAATGCATACTGAGCAGCCACGCCACGGCAGCGAAGGGGAGTCACAGGTATGCCCGGAGACAGGCTGACCCGCCAGGACCGCCAGAACATCGCCGCCGGCCTGGCCGCGGGACTCACCTACTCCACGATCGCCAAGGGCCTGCGACGCCCGGCCTCGACCGTCACCCGCGAGATTCTCCGCAACGGAGGGCCCGCCGGCTACCAGGCCGAGCAGGCACATCAGGCCACCAAGCAGCGTGCCCGGCGGCGTGCGTCAGCCCGATCGGCGCCGTCCCCGGTTCCCCCGGCCGCCGCCGCGCCGGGACGGGCCGCCGAAGCCCTGCGGGACTTCCGGGAGCGGTTCGCCGGACGGGTGGGCGCGACCGGGCTCCCGCCGATGATGAGCAGGGTGCTGGCCTGCCTGTACGCCACCGACACCGGCAGCCTGACCTCTGCCGAACTGGTCCGGCAGTTGCGGGTCAGCCCGGCCTCGATCTCCAAGGCCGTCAACTACCTCGAAAGGCAGGAACTGATCCGCCGTGAACGCGACCCTCGGCGACGGCGCGACCACTACGTCATCGACGAGGACGTCTGGCACCGGGCGCTGCTGGCCAGCGCCCGGGTGAACGCCGAACTGGCCGACATCGCCGAGCAGGGAGCCGCGATCCTCGGCGCCGCCACACCCGGCGGCGCCCGCCTGCGGGACGTGAGCCGGTTCCTCGGCCACATCAACGACGACCTCGTCCGCTCGGTCAACCACTGGCGGCGCACCGCGGACGGGCCGCGAAAGAGAGCCCGCAACCAGCCCGTACCCCACTCCAGAGGTCAGGGGTAGATCGTGTAGGTCTTGGTGTTGTTGCACACGATCGTGCCTGGGAGGCAGCGCTTGGCCCTGATCGTGATCCGGTCGAGGTTGGTGCGGGTCGTGGACCATTTGAAGCTCTTGTGGCCCTTGTTCCGGCCGGCCTCCTTGTACCCGCCATAGATCTCGTCGCCGTTGCTCTTCTTGAAGGAGACCTCGACCACGCTCGTCCAGACGTCCTTCTTGGTGTCCGTCACGCTGCCGCGCGCCTGGCCGTAGCCGTTGCTGCAGAGCTTCAGGACGTAGCTGACGAAGCCGTCCTTCGTGTTCAGCTTGCTCCACTTCTCCTTGCATCCGGCCGAGGAAGCCGTGGCCCCCGTGGCCGGCGCCAGCACGGCGAAGGCCGCAGAGACAGCGACAGCAGTGACGAGCATCTTCGAAGGGGAGGGCTTCGGCATGGAATTCGATCCTTGTCGGTGAACGAGCACGTCGCCATGCTCCGCCTGTGGTCAGAGCACCGCCGATGATGCTAGGCACCGGCGGTATAGCCGCGGTATGTCGTGCCCTAGGAGAACCGGAAGCGGACGATGCGAGTGGAGCGCCTCATACCCGGAAGCAGGGTCATGAGGCGGTACATGCGGCGGATGTTCGCGGGCGCCTTGGCCATCAGCACGGGTGCGTCGTACATCGGCGCCTCGTCGACGTATGCGAGCCGCGGGTGCCAGCCGGCCAGCGCGGCCGGGTCGTTGAAGCCGCAGCGGAACCGGGTGCCGTATTTACGCAGGGTGGGGTCCCATTTCGAGGTCCGCCACGCCCAGACCGGCACCGTGTCGAACTGTATCTGGCCGGTGGGGAAGGCGTCGACGACGCTGGTCAGCAGGTGCCGGACGGCGCTCTCGGTCAGGTACGGCACCAGCCCCTCGGCGATCATCAGCACAGGCCGGCCGCGGGGTGTCCGTTCCAGCCAGGTCAGGTCGGTGACGCTGGAGGCGATCAGGGTGTAGTGCTCGCGCGCTGGCAGGAACCTTTTCCGCAGTTCGATGACGGACGGGTAGTCCAGGTCGTACCAGTCGACGGTGGCGGGCGGGTCGATCCGGTACACCCGGGCGTCGAGGCCGCAGCCCAGGTGCAGCACCACCGCGTCGGGATGGCCGGCCAGGAAGCTCCGGGCCCAGTCGTCGTGAGCCTTGGCCCGCACCACGGCGGCCAGGCCCATCTGGCTGCTGCCGAACGGGCGCTTGTCGTAGTCGGGGTCGAGGCCGCGCATCGCCCGCTCGGCGTACGCGTCGCCGAGGATCGGGTCCGGCAGCCGGTTGTCCAGCGCTTTGGCCCTGAGGACAGGGCTGAGGGTCTTCTGCACTCCGATGAGTTCAGTGTCCTTCACCACTACGATGCTACGCTCATTTCATGAAATTCGTGAACTTTGAAAATATAAGGGAGCTTGGGTGACGAGAGCGGAGAAGGGCGACCTCGCCGGCTTCCGGGAACGGTTCGCGCAGATCATGGTCGAGTACGGCATGCCCCGGATGGCCTCGCGGGTCTACGCCGCGCTGCTGGTCAGCGACTCCGGCAAGCTGTCGGCCGCCGAGCTCGCCGAGCGGCTGGAGGTCGGCGCGCCGGCGATCTCGGGGGCGGTCAAGTATCTGGTGCGGGTGCGGCTGGTCGAACGCGGCCGCGAACCCGGGAGCCGGCACGACTTCTGCCGGATCCACGAGCACACCTGGAGCCACTTCGTCAGCCAGTCCGACCCGATGCTGGCCCGGGTCCAGGCCGGCGCCGAGGAGGGCCTCGCGCTGCTGGGTCCCGACAGCCCCGCCGGGCGGCGCCTGGAGGAGACCCGCCGGTTCTTCGCGTTCGTCCGCGAGGAGATCGACCAGTCGATGGCGAAGTGGTGGCGGCTCCAGGCGGCAGAACGCGAGGCAGAATAACGGCACCCGGACCACGCCGATCGCCCGTGTGCACTTCGACGCAGACACCCCGGACTCTCGCCGCCTATAAATTCCTCCATCACGGGGAAATCATCAGCGAGAGGGTCAACGCACATGCGCACTGCCATGGTCACACTCATCGTCGCGATCGGCCTGGGACTCCTTCCCGGCGTTTCAGCGCACGCGAGAACCGCGCAATTAGCCTATGAAATCGTGCCCAACGCCAACCAGAACTGGACGCTCAATATCGGTGGCAGCAATGGCGACGGGCGGGCCGGTGTCACGGCCGGCGTCTGGTGGCGCTCGCCCGGATCCCTGCCCAACTCCTGGACGCTGACCTTCAAGTTCGGCACCGCGGCGGGCGTCAGCTACTACCAGTGGAAGAACAGGTTCAGCGGCATGTGCCTGGCGTGGGAGTCGAACTCCAGCGTCCGTTTCGCGATCCAGCAGCCGTGCGGCAGTTCCACCCGCCAGCAGTGGGCGTTCATTCAGCAAGGAAATGGCAGCGGCGGATTCCGGGTCTCCAACAGAGCGTCGGACGTGGCCGACAATGTCGTCCCCGGGCAAGGCCGCGTGCTGAAGTTCGTCGCTTCCGGTATCGGCGACACACCTCCGGTCGGGTCCTTCGCCTTTATGGCATTCGCCAGCAACAACGCGCACGAGTTCTGGCACTCCCGGCCCTTCACCATCTGAACCGTTCCAGAGAACGGGATGGCCGGTTTCGGCCACCGCCATCCCATCCGCGGAAATCCGGATAAAGCCGGCCAGGCTGGGAGGGGGCGACCGTGGTGACAGCCGCGTCGGTGGTCACGCCGGCGGTGGTCGTCGTGGCGGCGGTGGTGACCCTGGTGAACGTCCAGGAGTTCAAGCGCGTCGCCGGGCTGAGCTTTCTCGGGCTCGGCGCCGCCGTCCACGCGCTGCTGTGGCCGGCGGACCCGTCGATCGTGTACTGGTGGGCGATCCCGCCGGCCGCGGGCGGCGTTCTGAGGTTTCCGCACCTGGCCGAGCACGACCGGCGCGGCGCCTGGAGCATGGTCGTGGCGGTGAACCGGTACGGGCCGATCATCAGGGGTACCGCGCCGGCCGAACCGTTCTGGCGGGTCTCGGGCTGCTGGCTGGGCTCGCGCCGCTCGGGGCCGTGGTCGCGGCCGGCGCGAATCTCTGGAGCCGCGGTGTAGCCGGAGGGTTGCTCCTCGCCGCTCTGGCGACGCTGCCGTGGTTGCTCGTCGAGCTCACGACCCGGCTCGGCCATACCTTGCCGGCGCCCGTGCGGGTCGCCGCGACGCTGATCCGCATCCCCTTGACCGGCGGCGTCGGCGGTCCGCCGCCCTGCTCCTCACGAGCGCCCTCGGCACCGTGCTCCTCCGGTGACGCCCCGGTTCCGGCTCGGGCGCCGGAACCGGGGCCCGCCTGGTGGTGACCTGCGACCAGGCCTAGCGGGCCGGAGGTGGCGCGCAGGCGGGCTCGGCCGGCTGGGCCGGTACGCTCACCGCGTCCCACGCGGCCTTGACCGTGACGCAGGCCGGGTCGGCCGGGCCGTACAGCTCGATGGCCGACATGACGGAGGCGGTACGGACGTGCACGTAGCGCCAGCCGGACGTCTTGCGCAGGAGGGACTGCATGAAGACCCGTCCCGCCTTGACCAGGCCGATGCCGGTCACCGAGGCCGGGCCGCCGGCGCAGATCGGGCTGGACGGCTTCCCGCCGCCGGGCACGCTGCCCTCGGCCAGCAGGTAGAACCAGTGGCGCATCGGGCCGGAGGCGGCGTGGACCTCGGTGGCCGGGATCTGGGCGCTGTAGCAGTTGGGGTGGCCGTCCAGGCCCGGGTTGTAGGTGTGGCGCAGCGGGCCGCCGCCGATCAGGTCGGATCCTTCGCCGATCACGTAGTCGGGCCGGTCGACGGGGCTGTTCGCGTACCACTCGGTGAGGGTGCCGAAGATGTCGGCGGAGCCCTCGTTGACGCCGCCGTTCTCGTTGCCCGCGCCGGCACCGCCGGGCGTGGTCTGGTAGACGACGTGGCCGTACTGGTGGCCCACCAGGTCCAGCTGGGTCGGGAAGCTCTGGCTGCCGGGGAAGTCGACGGTGGAGCCGGGGACGGACGTGCCCGTCACGATCCGGGCGGGGGCGCCGCGGCCGCTGCCGTTGATGCCGTTGCGGCCCAGCCAGTCGCGCAGCATGTCCCACATGCGCTGCACGCCGTACAGGACGTCGACGCAGGCGGTGACCGTGTCATGGCGCCGTCCGGTGCCGATCGTGGTGCCGACCGGCCCTTTGGCGGGGGTGGTGCCGTTGATACCGCAGGAGATGCCTGGACGTAACGGGTCGCTCAGGATGTAGTACCCGCCGGATTCGGTGACGTCGATCTGGACTGCGCCGTTGTGGTAGCCGAGTCCGGAGGCCGGGACGAAGGTCAGGGCGAGGCTTATGGCCGCCGAGAACGCTGTCGCCGCATAGACAGGAAGCTTCACGATGCTCCTTCCAGGGGCTTGTGGCGTCTGGAGGTTAAGATCCGCCTGACCGGCCGTCAACCCGCCGGAAGGGCGCGGGCCGTACCGTGATCACGCGGCCATGACCGCTTCGGCGGGCAGGCGGCGCGCGAGCCGGATGACCGTGAGCGCGGCCGCCGCCAGCAGCACGCCGAGCGTCGCCCACAACAGGACCGGGACCGAGGTGAGCAGCGCCGAGAACCCGGCCGGCGCGACGACGGCGGCGACCGCCCAGGTCAGCTGGTAGATCGCCAGGTAGCGCCCGCGCATGGCGGGCGGCGCGGCGCCCGCGGCCAGTCCCCAGGAGGGGACGGTGTGCAGGAGTTCGCCCGCGGTGAGGATGAGCGTGGCCGCGACGAGCCCGCCGATCCGCACGGGCCCCGGCGGCAGCAGCGCCGTCGCGGCGTAGGCGCCGCACGCCGCGATGAGCACCGCCCCGCCCAAAGCCAGGGAGTGTGTACGGCGGGCCGCCCGCTGCAACCGCCGGACCAGCAATTGACCGGAGGCCACCAGGAAGGTGTTGAGCGCGTAGAGCACGCCGAGAACGGCGGCGGGAGCCCCGAGCACGGTGACCGCGTAGATCGGCAGCGCGACAGGAAGGATCATGTGCGCCAGCGTGAACGCCTGCTCGGCCCCCACCAGCGCGATGAACGGCCGATCGCCCAGCACCTGCCGGTAGCCGCCGCGCGGACCGGCGTCTCTGGCGGTCCGGACCCGTGGCCCCGAGAGGATCAGGCAGGTCGCGGCCACCACGAAGCTGGCCGCGTTCACCACGGCGATGACCGTGAACCCGGCGCCGCCGGCCAGCGAGACCGCCCCCGCCGACAGCAGCCCGCCCAGGCCGAAGGCGACGTTGCGGGCCGTTGCCATGAGCGCGTAGAGCCGGTCGCGCCGCGCCCCGCCGGCCAGGACCGCGACATAACTGGCCGAGGCCGGATAGTAGGCCCGGTCCCCCACCGCGACCAGCGCCGCGACGATGATCAGCGCGGCGAATCCGTCCACGAGCGGGTAGGCGGCGAACGCCAGCGCGCGCAGCACGTAGGTTCCCACCAGCACACCGCGTGCGTCGAAGCGGTCGATCAGGATGCCCGCGACCGGATTGGCGGCCAGCCCGGCCGCGGCCGCCACCGTCACCCCAGCGCCGACCACGGCCATGGACAGCCCGGTGACCTCGTGGATGAACAGCAGGGTGAGCGGAACGTAGAGGCCGCTGCCCAGCGCGTCGACGAACATCCCCGTCAGGAACGCCCGCTCGCCCCGGACACGTGTGGCAGACGTGACAGGCATGCCGGCCAGTCTCACCAGATCACGCGCCGGGCGGATCAGTCCTTGTGCCCGGGTGCGCTCCGTCGTTGGTCGTAGGTCCATCCGGTTCCCGGACGCGCAGCGCGATGTATCCCTGGCCGGGGAAGGCGCGGTACTTCGCGCCGTCGGTGAAGAAGTACCGGGTGCAGGGTGTGGGGCGGCTGTAGGCGGTGACCGTCTCGCCCACGCCGAGGATTCCGACCGCGTTGACGATGAACGGCAGGGTCTTCTCGCTGTGCACCAGGCCGATGTCGATCTGCTGTGGGGTCGGCTCCCAGTCCTGGGGCATCCTGGCCATGAGCGCGTCCCGCGTACCGGCCCGCAGGAGCGGCCCGTACTCGGGGTCGGCGATGGCCTGACGGGCGTAGGCCAGCCCGCGACGGTACTCGGCGGTGCCCGCCCACTCGGCGAACTCGCTGACGCGCAGGTCCGGGTGGCCCGCGCTGTCGCGGGCGCGCCGGATCCTGGCCGCCATCTGGCTGATGTCGGCGCGGGCTCTGCGGTAGGCGTGATGGTCCGGGCGGCCCCGGGCGAGATAGGTGGCGGCGGTCATCTCCAGGTCGGAGACCAGGACGTCGACCCGTTGGACCGCCCGGACCGCCCACCGGAACGTCGCCGCGAGCCGGGCGGCGGAGAAGTAGGGGTTTCCCGGGCTGACCAGCAACGTGATGTGCTGCTGCCCGGCCAGTATCCGGGCGCACCGGGCACTGTACGGCTCGACGTCGACGAGCGGGGTTCCCGCGAGATGCTTCATTCCCGCGTGTCTTCCCGGGCGGGAACGGCGGCTCACCGGCCCGCGACGCCTTCCTGGCCGCCGGTGATCCGGGCGGGGTTCACCGGTTCCTGGCGGTGAACGTCAGGTGGGTGACGCCGGAGGGCGTGGAGACCGCCTCGATGTCATACGTCTCCTCCAGCGCCTCCAGGCCGTCCCAGAGCCGGACACCGCGGCCGAGCAGGATCGGGACCTGGACCACGTGCATGCGATCGACCAGGCCCTCGGCCAGGAAGTCGCGTACCACCGAGGGGCCGCCGCCCAGGCGCACGTCCAGGCCGCCGGCCGCCTCGCGGGCCGTCCTGAGCGCCTCGGCGGGTGAGGTGTTCAGGAAGTGGAACGTGGTGCCGCCCTCCATCTCGACCGATGGCCGCGGCCGGTGGGTCAGGACGAAGACCGGCGTGCGGAACGGCGGATTGGCGCCCCACGCGCCCTGGTAGCCGGGGTCGTCCTGCCAGCCGGGCGGGCCGAACTTGCCGGCGCCCATGATCTCGGCGCCGATGCCGGGAGCGTGCATCGCGGCGAACACGTTGTCGGCGCCGGCGCTCCCGGCCGGGCCGCCGGCCCGCTCGGTCCAGAACCGGGTGGCGAACATCCACTCGTGCAGGCGCTCGCCGGCGTGTCCGAAGGGAGCGTCCGGGGCCTGTCCCGCGCCGGTGGCGAAGCCGTCGATCGAGATCGAGAGGTTGTGAACGCGTAGCTCAGACATCAGCGTGCTCCTTCGACGGTGAGCTTCCTGGTAGGCACCAGCATGCTCCCTTCTCGCGAACTGTTACAAGTGTTATAGTCACAGGCAAACAGTTGGAGGTGGCCATGTCCGACTATGCCGCCCAGGGACGCCGGCGCCGCCTGGTTCTCGCCGCTCTCGGCCCGCCGCTGGTGGTGCTCGTGCCGATGCTGCTGGTCGCCACGCTGGGCGAGCGCCTGCCCGAGCGGGTCACCGTGCACTCCTGGTCGTTCGGCACCCGGATCGGCTTCACCTGGCAGGAGTGGTCGGCGCAGCCGGTCTTCGGGATGATGCTGTGGGCGCAGGCACTGCTGGCCGTGGCGTTCCTGTCGTACTGGTACGTGCCGCTGGGCCAGCGCCTCGTGGTGGCGCTCGGCTGGACGGTCGGCCTGCTCATCCCGGTGGCGTACGGGCTGTGGGTCCTGGGGCTGACCTCGTCGCTGGGCGGCGAGGTGCGGCCGGGCTGGCCGATGGCCGCGCAGGTCGCGGGCATGGTGGCCGCCTTCGCGCTGGGCTGGGTGGTGGCGGGGCCGCTGCCGCGCCATCCGGAGACGGACGTCGTTCCGCCGCCGGGGTTGCGGGCCATGCCGATCGGGGCGGCGCAGCGGGTGATGTTCGTGACCTGGGAATGGTCGGCGCGCAGGCTCCTGAGCGGTGCGATGCTCGTGGGCCTGACGGTGTGGGCCGGCTTCTGGCCGCTGCTGGCGTGGGCGGTGTTCGAGGCCGCGCAGGCGCGTACCCGGCTGCAGATCGACGCCGGCGGCCTCAGCGTGACGCTGCCGTGGCTCGGACTGCGGCGCACGGTGCCGTGGACCCGCGTCCGGCACGCCGACGTGATGAGCGAGCCGCCCATCGGCCGCTACAGGCTGGACGACGGCAGCTGGGGATGGGGCGCGCTGGCCGGGAAGGGCCCGGTGCTGGTGGTGTCGCTGTCCGACGACCGCCACCTCGTCTACTCCACGAGCCAGGCCGGCACCGCGGCCGCGCTGGTCAACGGCTGGCTGCACCGGCTCCGGGCGGGCTCGTGCTGATCACCGTGGACTTCGCCTCGGCCCAGCCGCTGTCGGACCAGGTCGCGGGCGCGGTGCGTACCGCCCTGGCCGACGGTACGGCGGCGCCGGGCGACCGGCTGCCCTCGGCCAGGAACGTCGCCGCCAGCCTCGGCATCAACCTGCACACCGTGCTGCGCGGTTACCAGCAACTCCGCGACGAAGGGCTGGTGGAGCTGCGCCGGGGCCGAACCGCGGTCATCTCGGGCACCACCGACCAGCTGCGCCTGCGGCTGGAGGCCGCCGCGCGGGAGTTCGCCGCCACCGCCCGCCGGGCCGGCGCGAGCGACGAGCAGGCCATGGCCGCCGCCCGGGCCGCGCTGCGCGACCTTCCCTGATCACCCGGGCGTGCCCGGCGCAGTGCGGCGCCGGGCACGCGGGTGGCCCGGGTCAGTGGGGGGTGAGACTGCCCAGGCCGGGAGGTGGCCTATCCGGTGACGAGCGTCAGGCCGTAGGTCTGCAGGATCTCGTTGACGGGCTGGTGGTACGTCGTCCCTCCGCTGGAGCAGTTGCCCGAGCCGCCGGAGGTGACGCCCTGGGCCTGGCTGCCGGAGATGAACGAGCCGCCGGAGTCACCGGGCTGGGCGCACGCGCTGGTACGGGTCAGGCCGGTGATGGTGCCTTCGGGGTAGCGGACGGAGGCGTTGTGCTGCTGGATGGTGCCACAGCGCCACCCGGTGGTGGAGCCGGAGCGGCAGATCGAGGCTCCGACGGAGGCCTGGATGGAGCCGCGGACGATGACGTTCTGGCCGCCGGAGCCGCGTACCCACGGACGGACGGTGTTGCCGGGGGCGGCGACCCAGGCGTAGTCGTTGCCGGGGAACGAGGAGCCCTGGAAGGTGCCGGTCGGCTGGGTGGTCCGCGCGCCGGTACGGCCGCAGTGGCCGGCGGTCACGAAGCCGGGGGTGGAGCCGCGGGTGACGGAGAAGCCGATCGAGCAGCGGGTGCCGGAGCCGATGTAGTACGCGGCGCCGCCGACGATGTTGATGAACGGCCGGGGGGTTTCCGCCGAGGTGGTGATCTGGACGGCGTTCCTGTCGATGCCGGCGCTGGTGACGAACGCGTCGGCGGCCCGGCGGGTGGGGGCGGCGACGACGACGGTGTTGGTGGTGACGTCGACGTACCAGAGGCTCGCCCGTCCGGAGGCGGCGCGGTCGAGCTGGTCCTTGGCGGCGTTCAGCTGGGCCAGGGTGCGGGAGACGACGACGGGCTGGGCGCCCTGGGCCTCGATCGACGCGGTGGCGGCCTGGTCGGTGGTGGCGACGTTGAGCTTGGAGGCGTCGGCGTTCAGCCAGGCGCCCGCGTACGAGGCGCCGAGCTGGGCGGAGAGCCTGGCCTCGGCGGCGGCGGCGCGCCGCTCGTTGGCGAGGCGGGTGTGCACCTGCTGTTCGGTGAGACTGAGGTCCCGCTCCATGGCGTCGACCATGGCCGGGGGCGCCTGCTCGGGGGCGGGGGACGGCGGATCCGCGTGGGCGGCGGTGGCCAGGCCCGCTAAGCAGAGCGCCGCGACGGTGGTACTGGCGAGCATGGTTTTACTCGACATATCCACTCCTTTTTGGGGGTGGTGTCAAGCTAGCGGCTGCGCGGGCTCCCAAGGGGCCCCTTCATCGCGCCATGAGCGTCCGTTGAGGCACCGTTAAGGATCACACTGTCAAGACATATTGACAGTGTCGCAGTGTCAATATATCTTGACAGCATGAACGACGATCCCGCGGTGGGGCTGAAGGCCGTGGTGGCCCTGCGCAAGCTCGCCGACCATCTGGAAGCGCTCCACGTGCGCAACGCCAGGCAGCGCGGATGGTCCTGGCAGGCGATCGCCGACGCGCTGGGCGTCACCCGGCAGGCCGTACACCAGAAGCTCGCCCAGCGGACACAGGACTAGGAGCCGCACGATGTTCGAAAGGTTCACTCCCGACGCGCGCCAGAGCGTGCTGGCCGCGGCGAGCATGGCCGCCGAGTCGGGCGCCGCCAAGGCCGAGCCCGACCACCTGCTGCTCGCCCTGTCCCGGGCGGGCGGGGCGGGCGCCGACATACTGAGCGGCCACGGCGTCACCGCCGACGACCTGGCCACGGCCGCCCGTGGCCCCCGGCTGCGCGCCGGGCTCACCGACGACGAGGCCGACGCCCTCGCCGCGGTCGGCATCGACGTCGAACAGGTCTTCCGCCGCATCGAGGAGACCTTCGGGCCGGGCTCCCTCGACCAGCCGGACTCGCCGCCCTCGCGCAAGCCCGGCCGCGTCGGCGGGCCGTACAGCCCGCAGGCCAAGAAGGTCCTGGAGGTCAGCCTGCGCGAGGCCAGGGCGCTGGGCGCGCGCGAGATCGGCACCCCGCACCTGCTGCTCGCGCTCCTCCGGCTGGGGGTGTCCCCGCCGCTGGCGGCCGTGCTGGCCGGGCACGGGGTGACCTATGACGGGGTACGGCGCGGCGCCGGCGAGACGGCGTGACCACCAGGGCGCTGCTGGGCTGCGGCATCGTGGCGGGCCCGGTGTTCGTCGTCTCGTTCCTGCTCCGGGGCGCGTTACTGGCCGGCTACGACCCGCTCCGGCACCCGGTCAGCTCGCTCGCGCTGGGGCCGGCCGGATGGGTGCAGTCCGCCACCTTCATCGGGTGCGGCCTGCTCGTGGTCGCCTTCGCCGTCGCGCTGCACGGCCTGTGGGGGCGCCTGCTGATCGGCGTCTGGGGGCTCAGCCTGGTCGGCGCCGGGGTCTTCGTCACCGACCCGGTCGGCGGCTACCCGCCCGGCACTCCCCCGCTGACCGAGTACACCACCACCGGCCTGCTGCACGACCTGTTCGCCGTCCCCACCCTCCTGGCCCTGCCGCCCGCCTGCCTCGTCCTGGCCCGCCGCTTCGGGCCCGCGTGGACGATCTACTCGCTCGTCACGGCGGTGGCGTTCCCCGCCCTCTGGATCCTGGCCGGGCTGGGCTTCGACCAGAACCCGTCGCTGGCCGACCTGGCGGGCCTGTTCCAGCGGGCGGCGATCATCACCGCGTGGGCCTGGATCACCGCACTCGCCGTCACCCTGCGACGCGCTCGAACCGGCGCGCTCGCGGGCCTCCGGCACCCTCCCGCCGGCTCCGGCTCCGCTCCCTGACCGCACTGCTCCGCGCGCAAGGCACCGGTCATCGCTCGTCGCGTATCCCGAGGATGTAGGTCGCGGTCAGCGCGACGGCACGGTCCTCGTCGTGGGACAGCTCCGCGAGGGCCTGTGACGCGGTGGTTCCCGGGATGTCGGCGAGCGCCTGCGTCAGCCGCCGGCGGGCCGCCGGTTCTGCGCCCTCGTGGGCGAGGCGGTCCACGAGCCTGGTGGCGATCCGTTTCGCCGACGCCGGACGGCTCGCCAGCGCGCTCAGGGCGTCGGCGGCGCCGACGTCGTTCGTCCCCTCGACGACCATGTCGACGAGCGTCGGGACGGCGTCGGCCACACCCCGTGCGCCGAGCGCCAGGGCCGCGTGCCTGCGTACCACGAGGTCGGGGTTGGTGAGGGCCTGCCTCAGCAGCGTGGTCGCCGCGTCGTTCGTCAGCTCGGCGATCGACTGGACGGCGCGTTCGCGCACCTCGGCCGCCGGTGAGCCGAGGCCCTCCGCCAGCAGGGCCAGCCCGTCCTCGCCCGACTGCGCCAGAGCCCAGCGAAGGGCACCGGCGACGTTCGGGTCCGTCTCGCTCAGCGCCGCCTCGACCAGGGCTTCCACCGGCAGCGCGACCTCTTCGACCGAGGACAGGGCCGCGCTCTGGCGCTTGCCCGCGCTCTTCGAGCCCAGCGCCTGCAGGAGCGCGACGATCTGGAAGACGTCCTCCCAGGCGCTGGGTTCCACGGCGTCGATCCGGCGCAGGCGCGTGAGCAGTTCCGTCTCGGCCGCGATGCGTTCGCGCGTCTGGCGGATGAGGTCGGCGACGAGTTCGGCGGGCGTGAAGCCGGGATCTTCGAGCGCCCGCCTGACCTCGCGCAGCGACAGCCCCAGGGAGCGCAGGCTCTCGATGTGGAAGATCCGCTGGATGTCCCGGCTGGAGTACTCCCGGTAGCCCGCGCCGCTACGGCCGGTCGGCCGTACCAGGCCCAGCGCGTCGTAGTGCCTGAGCATGCGGGCGCTGACCCCGGACCGTCGTGCCACGTCACCGATCAGCACGGCCCGTCACTCCTGCCTGCCGGCGCCGCCGAGGGCCACGACGCGCTTGGCCTCCTCGATCGCGAACACGAACCCGGCGTCCGGGTCGCGCAGCAGCCGTTCCGTGGCGATCGCGTGCGCGCGTACACGCGGGTCGGGGTCGGTCGAGGCGGCGCGCAGCGTGGGCAGCATCGCCTCGCCGAGCGCGACGAGGGCCCGGCTGAGGCTGAGCTGCGTCTCCCGTTCGCCGCGGCCGAGCTGGGTCGCCAGCACCGCGGCCAGCTCGGGCTCCTCACCCGCCGGCACGAGCACGACCGCGGCCCGCCACGCGCTGCGCGCCACCTCGTCGTCGGCGTCGGTCAACAGCGCCCGGGTGATCGCCGGCCACGCCCGCCGGTCCCCGATCTTGGACAGGGTGTGCAGCGCCTGGCTGCGTGCCTGCGTACGCTCCGAGCGGAGTTCGCCGACCAGCTCCGGGACCGTCAGGGACGCCGGGTGGCGGGTGAGCGCCCATGTCAGCATGTCGCGCACGTAGAACTCGGGCTCGACCGCGGACCTTTCGATGAGCTTGCCGACGAAGCGCGGGTCGGGGGTCGTACCGACCGCCATCGCCGCCCGCAGCCGCACGGACGAGCTGCCGTCGTCCAGAGCGTGGAAGGCGCGCATCGCATCCGTGTCCTGGTTCTGCATGGTCATCGGGACCACCTCCTCGGCACCAGTGAAGACCTTGTCACTGTGTCAAGGTCAAGCGTCCTTCCCCGCACCTTCCCCACCGGGCCCGCCCCTATGCCGTGGCTCTCTCGATGAGCGCGGTCGCGGTACGCGAGGGTCCTCCTAGGCTGGTGACCATGCGGATTGAGGTGCTGGGGCCGGTCCGGGCCTACGGCGACGGCGGGGCGCCGATCGACGTCGGCGGGACCAGGGTGCGGGCGCTGCTGGCCAGGCTGACGCTGGCGGGTGGCGAGGTGGTGCCGGTCGATTCGCTCATCGACGGGTTGTGGGGCGATCTCCCGCCGCGCGAGAGCGTCAGGGCGCTGCACGCGCTGGTGTACCGGCTGCGGCGGGCGCTGGGCGACGGTGACGCCGTCGAGCTGGCCTCCGGCGGGTACCGTCTGCGCGTACGCGCCGAGGACGTCGACGCCAGCCGGTTCGAGGAGCTGGCCAGGCAGGGCCGCGGCGAGCTGGCCGCCGGCGCCGGGGGCAGGGCCGCCGCGCTGCTGGGTGCGGCGCTGGCGCTGTGGCGGGGCGACGCGCTGGCCGACGTGCTCGACCTCCCTTTCGCCGGTACGGCAGCCGCCCGCCTGGAGGAACTGCGTGCCACGGCCACCGAGGACCGGTTCGAGGCGGAGCTGCTGCTGGGCAACCACGGCGACGTCCTGGCCGAGATGGAGGCGGCGGCCGCGGCGTATCCGCTGCGCGAACGGCTGGCCGTCCTGCGCATGCGGGCTTTGCACGCGGCGGGCCGCCAGTTCGAGGCGCTGGCACTGTATGAGGAGGTGCGCCGCACGCTCGCGGACGAACTGGGCGTCGACCCCTCCGAGGAGCTGCGCGCGGCGCATCTGGCGGTGTTGCGCGGCGAGAGCGGACCGGCGCGCCGCTCGCGGGCGACGCCGGGCCGGCTGCCGGCACCGCTGACCGGCTTCGTCGGCCGCGACGAGGAGCTGAAGCTGCTGGCCGGGCTGCTGGACGGCTCGCGGCTGGTCACGGTCGTCGGTCCCGGAGGGGTGGGCAAGACCCGGCTGGCGGTGGAGGCGGTGAGCCGGCATCGGGCCCATCGGCGCGGCCGCGTCTGGCTCGTCCCCCTGGCCGGGGTGGACACGCCGGCCGGGCTGCCCGAGGCGGTGCTGGGCGCGGTGACCGCGGCGGAGGCGCTGCCGCCGGGCACGCCGCTGGATCGATCGGTCACCCTGCTGTCCGGCGGCGAGGGCGTGCTGGTGCTGGACAACTGCGAGCAGATCTCCGAGGCGGTGGCCGGCTTCGCCGGGCAGCTGCTCGAACGCCTGCCGAACCTGACCATCCTGGCCACGAGCCGCGAACCGCTGGAGGTCATGGGTGAGGCGCTGTGCCGGCTGGCCCCGCTCGCCCTGCCCCCGGCCCACGCCGATCCGGTCCGCGCCGCGCGGGCGAGCGCGGTGCGGCTGTTCCTCGATCGGGCGGCCGCGGTACGGCCCGGCTTCGCGCTGGAGGAGGCGACGGCGGGCCCGGTCGTGGACATCGTGCGCCGGCTGGACGGCCTGCCGCTCGCCCTGGAACTGGCCGCGGCGCGGCTGCGCACGATGGACGCCGGCGAGCTCGCCCGCCGCCTGGATGATCGTTTCCGGCTGCTCGGCACCGGCAACAGGACGGCGCAGCCGCGGCAGCGCACGCTGCGCGCGGTCATCGACTGGAGCTGGGACCTGCTCACCGACGACGAGCGGACCCTCGCCCGCCGGATGTCGATATTTCCGGCCAAGGCCGGTCTCGGGCAGATCGAGGCGGTGTGCGGGGGAGACGCGGCGTATCTGCTGGACTCGCTGGTCGACAAGTCGATCGTGGAGCGGGCCGGTGACGGCTACCGGATGCTGGAGACCATCCGGGCCTACGCCGCCGGGGAACTGCGCTGCGCCGAGGAGCGCGAAGCCGTACGGCGAAGGCTCACGCACCACTACGCCGGCCTGGCCGGGCGGCACGAGCCGCTGCTGCGCGCGCACGGGCAGGCGGAGTCGCTGCGGTTGTTCGAGTTCGAGCACGACAACCTCGTCTACGCCCTCCAGAGCGCCATCGAGGACGGCGACGCCGAGGCCGCGGCCCGGATCCTCGGCCCGCTGTACTGGTACTGGGACCTGCAGCGCTATGACGGCCGGGCCGACGTCTACGTGGCCAGGGTGCTGGAGTTCGGCGACGCGCTGCCCCGGGCGGCCAGGGCCGCGTTCGCCACGATCCACCTGCTGGCCGGTGAAGCGGACGCCGGTCAGGTGCGGGCCGCGGTCGAGGACTGCGCCAGGACGGGCGCGCTGCGACGCTATCCGATGCTGCTGACGATGACGCTGACGGCGGCCTTCATGGCCGGGCTCGACGACCTGGTCGATCGGGAGACGGCCCGGGTCAGGGAGGGCTCCGACGACTGGGCCGTCGCGCACACCCACCTGGTCGAGGCGCTGCGCGGCCGTACCCGCGGGGACTGGGCGGGCGGCGCGAGCGCGGCGGCGCGGGCGTTGCGCGCGTTCGAACGGGCGGGCGACCGGTGGTGGACCGCGATGATGCTGAACGGCACGGCCCAGATCCACGGGATCGAGGGCCGGCACGCCGACGCGGTCGCCGACTTCGAGCGGGGCATCTCGATCAGCGGCGGCTTCGCGTGGCAGGAGGAGATCTCCTCCCGGCTCGGGCTCGCCACGCAGCGGATGCGCGCCGGGGATCTGAAGGGCGCCGGCGAGGACCTCGACTCCGCGTGGCAGGCGGCCGGGGACCGGGGCCGGCCGATGCTGGAGATCCAGGTTCACGCCTGCGCGGCGGAGTTGTACCGCCGCCGGGGCGAGCCCGGCCGGGCCGATCGGGAACTCGACCGGCTGGAGCGGGTCGCCCGCGAGTGGTCGCTGCCCGCCGAGGCGAGCCAGAGCCTGCTGCTGCCCGCCAGAATGGCGAACCTGCTCACCGCGGGTGACACCGTGCGGGCGCGCGCGATGCTGCCATCGGCGGTCCGGGCGGCGAAGGCGAACATGGACCTCGCGCCGGCCGCCGAGCTTCTGGCCCGGCTGCTGTCGCTGGAGGGCGATCCGGCGGGCGCGGCCACCGCGCTCGGGATGAGCGAGGTCATCCGGGGCACCTTCGACCGCGGTGACCGGGAACTGGGCGCGCTCGTGGCCGGGCTGGCGGACCGGCTCGGCCGTACCGGCTATGCCAGCGCCTACGAGCGGGGCGCGGGCCTGCGGCGGGAGGAGGCGATCGACGCGGTCATGAGGTCCGGCCGCTGAGGCGGATGATCCCGCGCGAGGCGGCGACGGTCACGGCGGCGGTGCGGTCGCCGACGCCGAGCTTGGCGAAGATGTGCAGGAGGTGGGTCTTGACCGTGGCCTCGCTGATGCACAGGTGGGCGGCGATGGCCTTGTTGCTCATCCCCCGGGCGACGGCGCCCAGGACCTCGATCTCGCGGCCGCTGAGGGCGCCGGGCGCGTCGGCGCGCGCCCACGACAGCACCCGGGTGGCGATCGCCGGCGACAGCGCGCTCTCTCCGCGCGCCGCCGCCCGGATCGCGTCGAACAGCTGCTCGCGGCGGGTGTCCTTGAGCAGGTAGCCGATGGCTCCCGCGTCGATGGCGCGCGAGATGTCGCTGTCGGTGTCGTAGGTGGTCAGGACGATCACCTTGGCGCCGGGGTCGTGCTCGCGGATCCGGGTGATCGCCGTCGCGCCGTCGATCTCGGGCATCTGCAGATCCATCAGGGTCACGTCGGGGCGCAGGTCGCCTGCCAGCCGTACCGCGTCGGCGCCCGACACGGCCTCGCCGACGACCTCCAGGTCGTGTTGGGTGCCGAGCATGGCCCGGATGCCGTCGCGTACCACCGGGTGGTCGTCGGCGATCAGGACGCGGACGGTCATCGCGCCCCGCTCAGCACCGCGACCGGGACGCCGGCCACGACCGTGGCGCCCGCGCCGGGAGCACTTTCGACGAGCAGGGTGCCGCCGAGCTGCTCCATCCGCTCCCGCATGATCGACAGGCCGTGTCCCGAGGCGGCCCGCTCGGGATCGAACCCGCCGCCGTCGTCGTGGACGTCCAGCACCACCAGGTCCTCCATGTACGACAGGGTCAGCGTGACCTGTCCGGCGCCGGCGTGGCGGCGTGCGTTGGCGACCGCCTCCTGGGCCACGCGCAGCAGTTCGGCCTGGACGTGGGCCTCCAGCGGCCGGAGCATTCCGGTGATCACGGTGTGCGCCCGGACGCCGGTCTCGTCGCACAGCCGGGCCGACAGCCGCCGCAGGGCCTCCGGCAGGCCGCACTCGTCGAGGTCGCCGGGCCGCAGCGCCCCCACCACGCGGCGGCTCTCCGCGAGGTTCTCCCTGGTCACCCGCAAGGCCTGGGTGAGGTGTTTGTTGTCGGGGAGGGTCGCCTGCGCCGCCTCCAGCAACATCACCACGCTGGCGAACCCCTGGGTGAGGCTGTCGTGGATGTCCCTGGCCAGCCGCTGCCGCTCGGCCGCCACGCCCGCCTGCCGTTCCGCCGCCGCCCGCGCCTCCTGCGCCGCCTGCAGCTCGTCGATGAGCCGCTTGCGCTCGGCGCTCTGCTGGGCCACGGAATGGAAGTATCCGACCGCGGCGCCCGTGCTGATCGCGACCAGCGCGCTGATGACGATCTCGGTCCAGGTGATCGACCCGGTCGCGTGATAGCGGTGCCACAGCCAGCCCCCGGCGCACGACACCACCGCGACCAGCCCGACCCGCACGGCGTCCATGCAGTACGGCGCGAGCACGCTCAGCCCGACCACCAGGAAGGAGGAGTCGACGGCGAACAGCCCCAGCCAGATCAGCCCGCCGCCCAGCACGTACGGCAGCGGCACGTCACCCGTGTGCGGCGTGCGCAGCACGAACCACACCGCGTACCAGGCGGCCAGCCCGGCCACCAGCACCACCGGGAGGACCTGTCCTCCCTCGATCACGGGTCCCGCGGAGGTCAGCACCAGCCACGAGACGAAAAAGGCGTGCTGCCACCGGCGCCGCGACCGCTCCCAGGACTCCACACCGCCGACGATATTCAGTCGTCCGCCGGATGCGCATCAACCAGTCGACTGATCGCACAATCGGCGTACCGCTCGATGCGGGCGCGGCCGTGCCGGAACCAGACTCGACGGCGTGACAGCCATCCCCAGCCCGTCCCAGGCCGTCTGGCATCTGGGCCCGATCCCGATCCGCGCCTACGCCCTCCTGATGGTGCTCGCCATCCTCGCCGGCGCCTGGGTGACCCGGCGCCGCTGGGCCGCGCGCGGCGGCGATCCCGGCGCGGTGGGCGACATCGCCACGTGGGCGGTGCCGTTCGGCCTGGTCGGCGCCCGGATCTACCACGTGGCCACCGACTGGCAGCCGTACTTCGGCCCCGGCCGGGATCCGCTGCGGGTCTTCGCGATCTGGGAGGGCGGCATCAGCATCTTCGGCGCCCTCGCCGGCGGCGCTCTGGGCGTGTGGCTGGCCTGCCGCCGGCGCGGCATCCCGTTGCGCGACTTCGCCGACGCCCTCGCTCCGGGGATCGCGATCGGGCAGGCGATCGCCCGCTGGGGCAACTGGTTCAACCAGGAGCTGTACGGCGGGCCGACCACCCTGCCCTGGGCTCTGGAGATCGACCCCGCCCACCGGCCGCCCGGCCTGGAGTCCACGCCCACCTACCATCCGGCGTTCCTCTACGAGTCGCTGTGGAACCTGGGCGTGGCCGGCTTCGTCATCTGGGCCGAGCGGCGCTTCCGCCTGGACCGCGGCCGGACGTTCGCCCTCTACGCCGCGGCCTACGCCGCCGGCCGCGCCTGGATCGAGTGGTTGCGCATCGATCCCAGCTACCACCTCGCCGGGCTGCGGCTCAACGACTGGACGGCCCTGCTGGTCTTCACGGCCGCGGTCGTCTACCTGGCGGCCACCAGGAAGCCCGCCGGCATCACTGATCGCCGTCGTGGGCGTGGTGGCGGGTCCACGCGGCCCAGTGGCCGGCGTAGCGGCCGCCCGCCTGCCTGAGGTCGTCGTGCGAGCCGTCCTCCACGACCCGCCCGCCGTCCATGACGACGACGCGGTCGGCGCCGGCGGCCTGGGTGAGGCGGTGCGCCACGATGAGCGCGGTCCTGCCGTCGATCGCCTGCTCGACGGCCCGCTCCAGGGTACGCGCGCCGGTGCTGCCGGCCTCCGCCGTGGCCTCGTCGAGCACGGCCAGGGCGGGGTCGGTCAGGACCAGGCGGGCCAGGGCGAGCTGCTGGCGCTGGGCCCCGGTGAGCCGGTGCCCGCCCTGGCCGACGACGGTCGCCAGGCCGTCGGGCAGCGCCTCGGCCCACTCCAGCGCCTCGACCGTGGCCAGCGCGGCGCGCAGGTCGTCGTCGGTGGCGTGCGGACGGGCCAGGCGCAGGTCGTCGGCGAGGGGTCCGGCGAAGACGTGGACCTCCTGGGTGACCATGGCGATCCCGGCCGGGGCGCGTACCGTGCCGGTGGTCGGCTCGTGCACCCCGGCGACGATCTTGGCCAGGGTGGTCTTGCCCGCGCCGCTCGGCCCGACCAGGGCGACCCGCCTGCCCGGCTCGATGTCCAGGTCGACGCCGTGCAGCACCGGGCGGCCCGGCTCGTAGGCGTGGCCCAGGCCGCGCACGCTGACGCCCTCGCCGTGGGCCTGCCTCGGGGCCTCGGCGGCGACGTCGGCCACGCCGATCAGCCGGGCGAGGCTCGCGGTCGCCGCCTGCGCGTCGTCCAGCAGGGCCAGCGCGGTGTTGATCGGCCCGAACAGGTTGAGGAAGTACAGGGCGGCGGCGGTGGCCGTACCGACGGTGACCGCGCCCTCGCCCACCAGCAGCACGCCCGCGGCCAGCACCGCGGCCAGCCCGATGTACTCGCCGATGTGCAGGCGGCTGTAGAAGCGCAGCATCAGGTGCACGCCGCGCATCGTCAGCTCCACCGCGGCGCGCGAGCGGCCGTCGACGCGCGCCAGGTGGTCGGCCTCGGCGCGCAGCGACCGCACGGTGGAGGCGCCGGCGAGCGTGTCGAGGAGTTGCTGCTGCTGCTCGCCGGTCGCGACGCGCTGCGCGGCATAAAGGGGTACGGCGTTGCGCACGTACCAGCGGCCGGTGTGCAGCTGGACCGGGATGGCCAGCAGGGCGGCGACCATGAACCGCCAGTCCAGCAGCGCCATCGCCCCCAGGGTCAGGACGATCGACAGCAGCGAGCGGGCCAGCGCGGGCAGCGCGGAGCGCACGGCCTCGGCGACGCGGGCGACGTCGCCGGTCACGCGGGAGGTGAGGTCACCGGAGCCGGCCCGTTCGACCCGTTCCAGCGGCAGGGCCAGGGCGCGTTCGACGAAACGTTCGCGCAGTTCGGCCAGCGCGGTCTCGCCGAACCTGGCCACCAGGACGAGTCCCCAGGAGGTCAGCAGGCCCTGGACCACGCCGACCAGCACCAGCAGGGCCACCGGGGTGGTCAGGAGGGTGGCGGGCTGGCGCCCGGCCACGAGGTCCACGACGTACCCGAGAAGGGGCTGGACGAGCAGGCCGACGGAGGTGGCGACGATGAGCAGGCCGAAGCCCGCGGCGGCGACGGCGCGGTGCGGGCGGACGATCGCCCGGACGGCGGCGCGGGTGCGGGCCGGGGTGGCGGTGGGCAGCAGGTCCTTCACGCCAGCACCGCCTTGCGGTAGCCGGCGTTGCGCTGCAGCAGGTCGGCGTGGGAGGCGTCGTCGGCGACGCGGCCGCCGTCCAGCAGCAGGACGCGGTCGGCGGCGGCCAGCAGGGCGGGGCTGGTGGTCACCACGACGGTGGTCTGCCCGTGGCGCAGCCGCCGGACGGATTCGGCGATCTGCGCCTCGGTGACGGCGTCGACGGCGCTGGTGGGGTCGTGCAGGACGAGGACGGGGCGACGGGCGTCCAGCGCCCTGGCCAGGGCGACGCGCTGGCGCTGGCCGCCGGACAGGGCGCCGCCGCGCTCGCCGACCGGGGTGCCGGGCGGCACATCGGCCGCGCCGGCGGCGGCCAGGGCCTCCGGGGTGCCGCCGTTGTCGGCGACGGTTCCCTCGAACAGGACGGCGTCGTGCTCGGCGACGAGCACCGCCTGGCGCAGCAGGGCGGGGTCGACCTCGCGCAGGGGTACGCCGTCGAGCTCGATCGTGCCCGATTCGGGGTCGCCGTGGCGGCCGAGGCAGTGCAGCAGGGCGGTGGCGGCGGCCGGGTCGGTGGCGGCCACGCCGACCAGTTCGCCGGCGACGATGTCCAGGTCCAGCTCGCGCAGGCCGCCGTGGGTGACACCGCGCAGCCGGAGCGCGCCCTTGATCTGCGCGGGCAGCTCGGTGCCCGTGCCCGTGACGGCGGGCGGCGCCGACAGCAGCGCCGCCACGCGGGTGGCGGAGGCGCGGCCCTGGGCGAGCTCGGCGTTGACCCAGGCGAGCATGTACAACGGGCCCTGCAGGAACAGCGCGAGCCCGACCGCGGAGACGAGCTGTCCCAGGGTGATCGTGCCGTTGGCGGCGAGTGTGCCGCCGGCCAGGGCGAGCAGCGCGATGAACGCGCCGGTGAGCGCGATCACGACGCCGTTCTGCAGCGCTTCGGCGCGGGCGGCGCGCAGGGTGGCGGCCAGCGAGGTCCGGCTGGTGTGCCGGTAGCGCTCGACCGCGGCCTGCTCGGCCCCGAGGCCTTTCAGCACCCTCAGCCCGCTCACCAGGTCGGCGGCCACGCCCGAGGCGTGCGCGGCGCTTTCCTGCTCGACCGCGCTGCGGCGCTCCAGCGGCTTGCTGAGCAGGTGGCCCAGCCACAGCAGCGCCGGCGTGCCCACCAAGACGATCAGCCCGAGCTGCACGGACGTGGTGAGCAGCACCACGCTGGCCACGGCCAGGCCGGTGAACCCGGCGACGCCGGTCAGGACCGCCAGCAGCACCATGCCGACCCGGCGCGCGTCCTCGGTGGCGATCCCGGTCAGCTCGCCCGGCAGCCGGTCCCGGTCGGCGCCTCCGCCGGGGTGCAGCACGCGGGCGACGATGGCCGAGCGCAGGTCGTGTGCCGCCTCGGTGGCGGCCCGCTCGCCGGCGCGGGCGCCGAAGCGGTAGCTGAACGACAACCCGACGTAGACCACGGCCAGGACGGCCAGCCACACCAGCAGGCGGCTCCAGCTCGCCCCCGCCACGGCCTGGTCGATGGCCAGTCCGACGAGCACCGGCACCAGGGCTTCGCCCGCCTGATGCCCCGCTCCCAGCAACGAACCCGCGATCAGCCTGCTCCGCTGACCTCTGATCGCCCCCGAGAGGACGTCCCGACCTGACTGCACCTGGCACTCCCGCAAGTCTCGACAAAGATTAGGCAAGGCTAACCTGAACACGGGAGCTTGATCGAGGGCGGGGTGTCCGGTGTAAGTTAGGTAAGCCTATGCTAAGTTCCCGGGGCGATATCGTCTCACCACCGGAGACCCCATGCCGTACAAGCGTCTCGTCCCCCTGGCCGTCCTCGCCCTCCTCGCCACCGGATGCGGATCGGGCTCCGGCGAATCCGCCGCCGCCGCCGTCACCACGATCAAGGACCCCAAGGTCCACGCCGTGGCCATGCCCGCACAGCCGAAGGCCGCCCTCGGCTTCTACACCACCGACGTCGACATCCTGATCACGCTCGGCATCCCGCTCGCCAAGAGCCAGCCCATCCGCGGCGACAGCGGCTTCACCACCTTCCCCGACTACTTCCCGCAGGAACCGCTCAAGGGCGTCAAGCCGTTCGCCAACTACCCCGAGTACAACTACGAGCAGACCCTCAAGGCCGAGCCGGACTTCATCCTCAACGGCCTCGGCTACGACGACAAGGTGCACCCCCGCCTCGGCCAGATCGCGCCGACCTACACCGTCGACGCCTTCGACGGCAAGAACTGGGAGGTCCACTTCAAGCGCACCGCGCAGGACCTCGGGCGCACCGACCGGTACGACGCCTGGAAGGGCGCCTACGACAAGCAGGTCGCCCAGGCCAAGGCCGACATCGCCAAGGCCGGCAACTCCGACCTCACCGTGGCGACCTTCGGCTACTGGGAGGGCAACGGCAACATCGCCTGTTACGCCGGCGTGGCCTGCAAGGCCTTCGACGACCTCGGCCTGAAGCGCACCCCGCTCAGCGACGACGACAAGCTCAGCATCAGCCCCGAGCAGATGGGCAAGCTCGCCGGCATCGACGTCGTCTGGGTCTCGGTCGGCGTGGGCGAGGAGGGCAAGAAGGAACTCGCCACCATGCTCGGCACCCTGGGCCAGAGCCCGGCCTGGCGGGCGCTGCCGTTCGTGAAGAACAAGCGCATCTACACCTACAACATGGAGATCGCGTACGGCTCGCCGAGCGGCCAGCAGGCCTTCGTGGAGCAGGTACGCAAAGACCTCACCGCCAACCCGAACCTGGCCGGGTGAGGCGGCGATGCGTATCTTCCGCGCCGAGGTGAACGCCGTCAGCCGCCTGAGCGCCACGATGATCCGGGTCACGCTGGCCCTGGCCGAGGACTTCCCGACCACGGGCGTCGGCGACGAGTACGTACGCCTGTTCTTCCCGCACGGCGACGACCGGCGCGAGGTCTCCCTGCCCGAGCCGCACGGCGACTACTGGCGCACCCCGGAGGGCGCCCCCGAGGCGCCGATGCGGACCTACACCGTCCGCGCGGTCCGCCCCCGGGAACTGGACGTCGACTTCGTCGTGCACGACGGCGGGATCGCCGCCCGCTGGGCCCTGGACGCGCGGCCGGGCGACGTCCTCGGCCTGAACTCCCCCACCGGCCTGTACGACCCGCCCGCCGATCTGCGCTGGCAGGTGCTCGCGTGCGACCTCACCGGCCTGCCCGCGATGGCCCGCCTGATCACCGGCGTGCCCGCGAACGTCACCACCAAGGTGATCGCCGAGATCCCCGGCGACGACTCCAGACTCGACCTGCCGCAGCGGCCCAACGTCGAGATCACCTGGCTGCACGGCGGCAACGGCACAGGGCCGAGCCGGCTCGACGAGGCCGTCCGCGCCGCCGTACCGCTGTCCCGCCCGCTCGACGGCGGCTACGTCTGGGTCGCCGGAGCCACGGACACGCTGCGCGCGGTCCGCCGCTACCTGCGCAAGGAACGCGGCCTGCCCGCCGAGCGGTACAAGGTCATCGGCTACTGGACGCCGAACGGCGAGGCCTGGGCCGAGCGCTTCCGCACACTGCCCGCCGACGACCAGCGCCGGCTGGACGCGATCTGGCAGGACACCGCCCGCGACGAGGAGGACCTGCGCGACGACTACGAGGCCGAGCTTGAGCGTCTCGGCCTCTGAGCCGGGCGGCGGGCGCCTCGCGCGCTCGCCCGTCCCGCTCTTCGCCTGGCTGCTCGGCTGCGTCGTGCTCCTGTTCGCGGCCGTGCTGCTCAGCCTGATGGTCGGCTCCGCCGCCATCTCGCCGCAGACCGTCCTGGCCGCGCTGCTCGGCGAGGCCCACTCGGTGGAGGCGCGCACCGTCATCGAGCTGCGGGTGCCGCGCACGGTCCTCGCCGTGGTCGCGGGCGGCGCGCTCGCGGTGGCCGGCGCGCTCATCCAGGCGCTCACCCGCAACCCCCTGGCCGACCCCGGGATCCTCGGCGTGAACGCCGGCGCCGGCTTCGCGGTCGTGATCGCCGTCGCCTTCTTCGGCGTGTCGGGGGTGCCCGGCCGTATCGGCGCCGCGCTCACCGGAGCCGCCGTCGCCGCCGCCGTGGTCTACCTGATCGGCTCCATGAACCGCGCCCGCACCGCGGGCCCGGTCACGCTCGTGCTGGTCGGCCTCGCCTTCGGCGCCGTCCTGCAGGGCCTGGCCGGGGCGATCACGCTCGTGCGCCCGAAGGCGTTCACGCTGATGCGCCACTGGGACACCGGCGCGCTCAACGACCGCACGCTGGCCATGGTGGCGCAGGTCCTGCCCCTGATCCTGCTCGGGCTCGCCATCGCCTTCGTCGTCGCCCCCTCGCTCAACGCCGTCGCCCTGGGCGACGGGCCCGCCAAGGCCCTCGGGGTACGGCTCGGCCCGGTGCGCACCGGCGTGGTCGCCGCCGTCAGCCTGCTCTGCGGCGCGACGACGGCGCTGGCCGGGCCCATCGGCTTCGCCGGGCTCATGATCCCGCACGTCGTACGCTGGCTGTTCGGGGTGGACCAGCGGTGGATCGCCGCCTACAGCGCCGTGCTGGGCGCGGTGCTCCTGCTCGTGGCCGACGTCGCCGGGCGCCTCCTGCTGTGGCCGGGCGAGCTGCCCGCCGGAATCGTCACCGCGTTCGTGGGCGCGCCGTTCCTCATCGTGCTGGCCCGGCGCAAGGAGGCGAGCGGCCTGTGAGCACGCGCGTCAAGCTCGACACCGGCCGGCCCGAGTGGGCGCTCCGCACCCGCCTGCTGTCGGCCCGCCTGGACCGCCGCACCCTCGTGGTGAACCTCGCGCTGGCCGCCGTCATCGTCGTGACCGCGCTGGTCTCGCTGGGCGTCGGCGACATCTTCGTGTCCCTGCCCGACGTCCTGGCCACCTTCTACGGCGGCGCCTCCCGGGCCGACACCGTCGTCGTGCAGCAGTGGCGCCTGACCCGGGTGCTGCTGGCGCTGCTGCTCGGCTTCGGCCTGGCCGTCAGCGGCGCCCTCTTCCAGTCGCTCACCCGCAACCCGCTGGGCAGCCCCGACGTCATCGGCTTCAGCACCGGCTCCTACACCGGCGCCATCGTGCTCATCGCCCTCTTCCACGCCCCCACCGCCGTCATCTCCTTCGGCGCGCTGGCCTCGGGCCTGGCGGTGGCCGCGATCGTGCTGGCGCTGTCCTACCGGGGCGGCTTCCGCGGATTCCGGCTGATCGTGGTCGGCATCGGCGTCAGCGCCGTCCTGAGCGCCCTCAACACCTGGATCATGGCCAAGGCACAGCTCCAGGTCGCGATGTCGGCCGCGATCTGGGGGGCGGGCAGCCTCAACTCCGTCGCCCCCGACGCGCTGCCGGTCGCCGCCGGCGGCATCGCGCTGTTCTCCGCCCTCGCTCTCCTGTACGGCTCCCGCATCCGCGCACTCGAACTCGGCCAGAACGCCGCCGACGCCCTCGGTGTCCGCTCCCGGCACACCCAGGTGGCCGTGACCGGCGCCGGCGTCGGCCTGGTCGCGATCGCCACGGCGGTGGCCGGGCCGATCAGCTTCATCGCGCTGGTCGCGCCGCAGATCGCCGCCAGGCTGACCGGCCGCGGCGGCTGGTCCCCCATCGGCGCCGGGCTGACCGGCGCCCTCCTGCTGCTGCTCGGCGACACGGTCGCGCGGGTGGCGTTCCTGCCCGTCCAGCTTCCGGTGGGCGTCGTCACCACCAGCCTGGGCGGCCTCTACCTGATCTGGCTCCTGGTACGCGAAGCGAGACGCCTGTGACCATCGCCCACCCGAAATCCACCCCGGCACCCACCGCGCCGCAGACCCCCGCCGTTCCCACGGGCCCGGACGTGAGCGGGAGCGCCGCGCCGCTCGTCGCCGAGGGCCTGTCACTCGGCTACGGCTCCGGCCTGATCATCGACGGGCTCCACCTGGAGATCAGGCCCGGCTCGTTCACGGTCGTCATCGGGCCCAACGGCTGCGGCAAGTCCACGCTCCTGCGCGGGCTCGGCCGGCTGCTGCCCCCGCGCGCGGGCCGGGTCCTGCTCGGCGGGCGCGACCTGCACAAGCTGGCGCCCAAGGAGGCGGCGCGCGAGATCAGCGTGCTGGCGCAGAGCTCGATCGCCCCCGACGGCATCACCGTCGCCAACCTGGTCGCCCGCGGCCGCTTCCCCCACCAGGGGCTCTTCCAGCAGTGGACGGAGGCCGACGAGCGGGCCATCCACGACGCCCTCACCGCCACCGGCACCCTCGACCTGAGCGCCCAGCGGGTCAACGCCCTGTCCGGCGGGCAGCAGCAGCGCGTGTGGGTGGCGGTGGCGCTGGCCCAGCAGACCCCGATCATGCTGCTCGACGAGCCCACGACCTACCTCGACGTGGCCCACCAGGTCGAGCTGATGGAACTGTTCACCGACCTGCAGCACGCCGGCCGCACGATGGTCGCCGTGCTGCACGACATCAACCAGGCCATCCGCTACGCCACCGACCTCGTGGTCATGCACGAGGGCCGCGTCGTGGCCTGCGGAAACCCGTCGGAGATCGTCACCGCCCAGCTGATCTCCGACGTCTTCGCCCTGGACTGCTCGGTGTTCCCCGACCCGCTGACGGGCCTGCCCATGATGCTCCCGGCCAAGCGCGAGCGCTGACCACGAGCAGCCCCCAGGGCTTTCTGCCGGAGCAGGGCCTTGCGGGAGCCGGGCTTTCCGAGCACCGGGCCCTGCGGGAGCCGAGCTTTCCCGGGAGCCGGGCTTTGCGGGTATCGGGCTCTGCGGGGTCCGGGGCCGGTTACCGGGGGTCGAGGTTGCCGAGTTTGTCGGCGGCCTCCGCCAGCGCCGCCCGTACGGCCTGCGCCTTGCCCAGCCGGCCGATCAGGACGTGCACGGCCAGCCCGTCGAGCAGCGCGTTGAACGCGGGCAGGAACTCCTCCGCACGCACCGCGCGGAAGGTGCCGTCGGCCACCCCGTCGGCGATGATCGCGGTCAGGTCGCGGGTCCACCCGCTGTCGATCGCGTCGGCCGTCCTGCTCATCTCGCTGGCCGAGGTCGAGCGCAGCCACGCCTCCAGCCACAACTTCCAGGAGGCGTCGTGGCGGCCCTCGGGCAGGTAGAGCCGGATGTAGGCGGCCAGCCGCGCGGCCGGGGCGGTGACGGCGGCCAGTTCGCTCGCCCGCCGCTCGGCGAGGTCGCGCTCGCTCCACCGGAACGTCTCGGCCAGAATCTGGTCGCGTGACTGGAAGTAGTACAGGACCCGCGCCGGGCTCATCCCGGCGCGCTCGGCGATCTGCTGGACCTGGATCTCACTGACCGGCTGCTCGGCGATGACCTCCAGCGCCGCTTCGAGGACGCGCCTGCGGGCCAGCCTGCCGCGCTCCTGAGTTCTGCCCCTCGGTTCGGTCAGTTCTGACATGAGGTCGATCCTCCCCCTTGACGCGCAGCCGTACCAACTTAAATTTGATTCAAGTTTAGGATCGGAGGAGTCCATGAGGCGGTTACTGGCAGCGCTGCTTCCGCTGGCCGCCGGCGCGGTGGTTCCCGCGCAGGCGGGCGCGGACACGGTGCTGAGGCACGGGTTCGTCTACACGGTCGACGCTCGCGACAGCGTGGCCCAGGCGGTGGCGATCGACAACGGGAAGATCATCTATGTCGGCGGCGACGCGGGCGCGCGACGTCACATCGGCACCAAGACCAAGGTCATCGACCTCAAGGGCCGCATGGTGATGCCCGGCCTGCACGAGGGACACATCCACGACATCACCCGCGAGGACCGCAAGACCTGCGACCTCAAGGCGGAGCCGCTCACGGTCGCGCAGTTCCGCGGCCGGGTCAAGGCCTGCCTGGCCGATCCGGAACTGGGCGCGGAGCCGGACGACTTCCTGAACGTGACGAACCTCTACATGCAGTTCCTGCGCCCCGCCGGGACCACCCCGCACAAGCGGATGCTCGACGGGCTCGGCACCACCCGCCCGATCATCGTCTCCGCCGCGGTCACCGGCCACACCACACTGGTCAACCAGAAGGCCCTCGACCTGGCCGGAATCACGAAGAACACCCCCGACCCCGACGCCGGCCGGATCAACCACGACAAGAACGGCGAGCCGAACGGCCTGCTCGAAGACGCCGCCGCCCGCCTGGTCACCAAGCTCATCCCGCCCCCGCCTCCCCTGTCCCCCGAGCGCGCCGCCGAACTGGCCGGCCTGCGGATGCGCGACTTCAGCCAGGAGGGCATCACCAGCTTCTTCGTGCCCGGCAGCGACGCCGCCACGGTCACGACCTTCCAGAACCTGCGTACGGCCGGCGGCCTGACCGCCCGCGCCCACTTCGCCATCTCCACCCGCATCGGCGACCTGCGTGAACCCAAGAAGCTGTACGCCGCCCTCGCCAAGATCCGCAAGGAGCTGGAACGCCCCGGCCAGATCCCCCTGCCGGTCCGCGCCTGGCGTCCTGGCAAGCAGGAGGGCCCGCGCCTGGTGGCCGAGCCCGCCGTCTCCGTCGACGGCGTCAAGATCCTCCTCGACGGCATCGTGCAGTACCCGGGCCAGACCGCGGCCCTGCTCAAGCCGTACCTGGACGCCAAGGGCAAGCCGCGCAAGGACAAGTCGGCCCGCGGCGAGCTCTACATCGGCGCCAAGCTCCTCAACCCCGTCGTCGCCGAACTGGAGCGGCTCGGCTACCAGTCCCACATCCACGCCATCGGCGACCGCGCGGTCAGGACCGCCCTCGACGCCTTCGAGGCGGCGCGCAAGGCCAACCCCCGCATCAGGGCCCACCAGACCATCGCGCACGCCGAGGTGGTCGACCCCGCCGACTACCGGCGCTTCGGCACCCTCGACGTGACCGCGTCGATGGGACTGCAGTGGGCCAAACCGGCGCCCGACTCGACCGACGCGGTCAAGCCGTACCTGGGCGCGCGGTTCGACCTGTACGAGCCCACCAAACCGATCACCCGCGCGGGCGGCAAGGTCTCGCTGGGCAGCGACTGCTGCCTGGACCCGTTCGACCAGTGGTTCGGGCTGGAGGCCTCGATCCTGCGTGAGGCCGACTGGGGCAAGGACTTCCCGCAGTACGCCGGGAAGGTCAACGCCCTGCCGGGACTGTCCAGACGCGAGGCGATCAGGGCCGTCACGATCAACGGCGCCTACCAGATGCACCAGGACGAGGTCACCGGCTCGCTGGAGACCGGCAAGCTCGCCGACCTCATCGTCCTGAACCAGAACATCACCAAGGTCGCGCCGGACGACATCTCCCGGACCGACGTCCTGCTGACCATGGTGGGCGGAAAGGTGGTCTGGGCCGCGAAGCCGTTCAGCTGACGGTCTTCAGCCGGGCGCTGAGACGGCCGGCGAGGGGGTGGTCGCCGAGGCCCTCCCGCACCCACTGCTCGGTGACGGCGGTGTACAGCTCCTTCGGCGCCCGCTCCCAGTCCGGCCTGCCGTGCGGCGGACGCGGATCGTACTCCAGCGCGTACTGCACGGCCCGCGCGACGTCGAGGCCGGCCAGTTCGGCGGTCAGGTGCAGGGCCATGTCGATCCCGGCCGAGACGCCCGCGGCGGTCAGCACCGGGCCGTCGGCCACCCAGCGCTCACGGACCGGGATCGCCCCGAACTCGGGCAGGACGTCGAGCATCGACCAGTGCGAGGTGGCGCGGCGGCCGTCGAGCAGCCCCGCCGCGCCCAGGATCAGCGAGCCGGTGCACACCGAGGTCGTCAGCCCGGTGGCGCCGCGCACGTAGGCGAGCAGGGTCTCGTCGGCCATCGCGCGCAGGGTCGGCGCGCCGCCGCCGGGGACCACGATCACGTCGGGGCCGGGCACCTCCTCGAAGGTGTGGCCCGCGCGCACCAGCAAGGGCGTGTCGGTCTCCCAGGTCTCCAGCCGTTCCCCGGCCACGACGACCCGGAACTCCGGGCGCATCGCCGCGAGAGTGGACAGCACCTGCAGCGGGCCGACCAGGTCCAGGATGGTACATCCGGGGTAGAGCACGAACGCGATGGTCTTCTCGGTTGCCATGCCCCCATCCTGACCTCCCGGGGCCGGGCGCGGCCGGCGCGTGTCCGCAATCTTGGGAAAACTGGCGGCGATCATGGGCAGGTCCGGCGGAAAGGCAGGCCGGGAAACGCCTGGCTCCAGTCGGCCGGGTTGAGCGCGGGCCTGGCCCGCGCGCAGACGCGGGCCGCCGCCGTCGCGGGGTCGACCGGCCACAGCCGCACGGTGTGGTCCTCGCTCGCGCTGGCCACGTACTGGCCGTCGGGGCTGAAGGCCACCGCGTAGACACGGTCGGTGTGCCCGGTGAGCGTGCCCGCGGGGCGCGGGCGCCGGGGGTCGCGCACGTCCCACAGGCCGACGGTGCGATCGAGCGAGGCGGTGGCGAGCGTGCGGCCGTCGGGCGAGAAGGCGATGCCCTGCAGGGCGTCGGTATGACCGACGAGCTGCGACAACGGGCGAATCCCCGCGCGATCGGCCACGTCCCACAGGCGGGCGGTGCGATCCAGGGAGGCGGTGGCCAGCATCCGGCCGTCGGGCGAGAAGGCGATCGCCTGCATGGTCTCCGGCTGCTGGGGGCTGGTGGCCAGCCGTACCGGCCGCTGGGGGTCGCTCACGTCCCACAGGACGATCACGACGCCGTTCAGCGTCGCCAGCAGATGGCCGTCGGGGCTGAAGGCCAGACCCGTCCCGCCGTTGCCGCCCTCGCGCACCGAGCCCGCCGCGCGCGGGCGCGCCGGCTCGGTCAGATCCCACAGCCGTACGACGGGGTCGCCCGCACCCGCGCTGGCCAGCAGGTCGCCGCGGGGGGCGAAGGCCACCACGCGCACACCCCCATCGTGGGCGGCGCCGATCACCGCCGACGGCGACGGCCGGCCCCGATCGGTGACCCGCCACAGCCGCACGGCCCCGTCGACACCGCCGGTCGCGGCCAGCGCGCCGGACGGGTGGAAGGTGACCGACTCGACCTGGCCGGTGTGGCCGCGCAGCCGCGGCAGCGGGGCGGGCCGGTAGGGGTCGGCGACGTCCCACAACCCCGCGGTGAAGTCCTCGCTGCCGCTCAGCAGGGTGCGGCCGTCGGGACTGAAGGCCACCGCCGACAGCGCCGCCGGGTTGCCGCCCAGGACGGGGCCGGGCAGGCGGGTCAGCAGCGTGGTGCCGTCGAAGGCGGCCGAGGCGAGCATGCCGCCGCCGGGCCGGTAGGCCAGCGCCCAGACGACGTCGGTGTGCGCGGTCAGCACCGTGGCGGGGGCGCGCGGCTCGGCGACGTTCCACAGGCGGATCGTGTGGTCCCAGCCGCCGCTGGCGAGCTGACGCCCGTCCGGGCTGAACGCGAGCGCCTGCAACGGCCCGCTGTGCCCGCTCAGCACGACGGGCCGGCTCGGCTCGGCCACCTCCCACAGGCGGACCCGGTGGTCCCAGCCCGCCGTCGCCAGCAGGCGCCCGTCCGGGCTGAACGCGACGGCGGTGACCTTCTCCCCGTAGCCGCTCAGGCGGCGCAGCAGGCGCGGGCGGCGCGGGTCGGCGACGTCCCAGAGGGCGGCGTTGCCGTCGTCCCCGGCGGTGACGAGCGTGGCGGTCGTGGGGTGGAAGGCGAGGGCGGTCATCGTGGAGCGGTGCGCGGCGCGGGTGGACAGCAGGCGGGGGTCGCTCGCGTTCGCGATGTCCCAGAGCCGCAACCGGCCGTCGCCGCCCGCCGTGGCCAAGATCGTGCCGCCGCCGCCCACCGCGACGGCGTACACGGGCCCGGTGTGGGCGGTGAAGGCGGACAGCGGCTTGGACGGCCCCGCCGCCGCGGCCCACCACACCTGGACGGTGCCGTCGTACAGGCTCGCCACCAGCAGGCGGCCGTCGGGCGTGAAGCGCAGCGACTCGATGTCGTCGCTCACCCCCGTCAGCTCGGCGAGCTTGTCCGGCGGGCCGTCGTCGTGGACGCGCCAGAGCCGGATCGTACGGTCGTCGCCGCCGCCCGCCAGGACCCTGCCGTCCGGGCTGAAGGCCAGCGTGTTCATCTCGTGCGGAAGGCGATCGCCGAGCGGAGTGGTGAACGCGCTCAGCAGGCTGCCGCGCGCCTCCAGCGTCGGGGTGAGCCGGAAGGCGGCGAGGCTGAGCTGGGCGGCCAGCGGCGCGTTGGCCGTACGCAACTGGATGGCGCGCTCGGCCACACGCTGGGACAGGGCCGTGTTGCGCTGGCCGGTGGCGGCCTCCTGCTGGCTGCGCGCGTACCCGGTGGCGGCCCCGGCGATCACCACCATGGCGGTTAAAACGGCGATGAGCGAGCGGGCGGCGAGCACGCGGCGGCGGGCCTGGCGCTCCTCGCGCTCACGCGCGGCCAGGCTGGCCGCCAGGAACTCCTCCTCCGGCGGGCTCAGCGCGGGCGCCTGGCGCTCGGCCCACTCGCGCGCCACGTCCAGCCGGACGCCCCGGTAGAGCGCGCCGGGGTCGCGGCCCAGCGACTGCCAGGTCTCGGCCGCCTCGCTCAGCCGCTGGTGGGTGCGCAGGCCCTCGCGGTCGGCGGCCAGCCAGTCGCGCAGGCGCGGCCAGGAGCGCAGCAGCGCCTCGTGCCCGATCTCGACGCTGTCGTGGTCGAGCACCAGCAGGCGGGCGGCGACCAGCTGCTCCAGCACCTCGGCCGTGGCCGCGTCCTCGCCGAGGCGCCGCCGCCGCACCCGGCGTTTGGTGTCCTGGGCGCCCTCGCCGAGCACCGTCAGGCGCAGGAACAGCCGGCGGGCCAGCCGGCGCCGGTCGGGCGGAAGCTGGGTGTAGACACGCTCGGCGCTCTGGGCGATCGCGCCGTCGATGCCACCGGCGGCCTCGTAGGCGGCCAGGGTGAGCGTGAGCCCTCTGCGCCGGCGCCAGGTCTCCAGCAGCACGTGGGAGACGAGGGGCAGCACGCCGTTCTGGCCGGCGGCGTCGGCGACGATCCGGGCGGCCAGCGCCCCCTCGACCAGGCAGCCGGCGTCGGCGGCCGGCCGTACGACGGCCTGGCGCAGTTCTTCCACGAGCATCGGCCCGATCGGGACGTGCGCGCGGCGCAGCACCTCCAGCAGCCGGGGCTCGGCCAGGCAGTGACCGTAGAAGTCGGCGCGCACGCCGATCACCACCCGATGCCCGTCGGCGGCGCCGACCAGCAGGTCGATGAAGCGCGCCCGCTCGCCGGGATCGCGGCAGAGCGTGAAGACCTCCTCGAACTGGTCCACGATGATCAGCGTCTCGCCGTCGCCCGGCGGCGCCCAGTCGCGCGCCGGGTGCGCGCCCGGCGTCAGGACGACCACCGGCCACGGCCGCGCCCCGGCCTGCACGCGCGCCTGCAGCCCGGCACGCAGCACCGACGACTTGCCCGACCCCGACGCGCCCAGCAGCGCCACGAACCGCTGCTCGCCGATCCGCTCCAGCAGCTCCTCCACGAGCGCCTCACGGCCGTAGAAACGCTGCGCGTCCGCGGCCCTGAAGGGCGCCAGTCCCAGGTACGGCGCCGCCTCGTCGATGACCGGCTCCGGCTCGTCGTTCTCCCGGCCGCGCAACTCCCGCCAGCGGCGCTCCCACTCCTGCGGCTCGCCACCGCACGCGCGCACGTAGGCCAGCGTGACCGCGAGCGTCGGCAGCCGCCGGCCCGACGCTGCCTCCGACAGCGTGGCCGCGGCGTAGTGCGCGCGGCGGGCCATCTGCCGGTAGGTCAGGTCGCCCGCCTTGGCGCGCAACAGCCGCAGGTCCGCGGCGAAGCGCAGGACCTCCGGATCGTCTCCCTCCAACGGACGCTCAGGCCGCGGCACCGCGCCTCCCCCCGGATCGGCTTTCCTTTACTCAAACCGAAGTCCGGAGGTTGATCAACCCTGGAAGATTGTTCGCCGCATTCGTCCCTCATAACGGGCCAGGAGCCCCACGAGCTGCGGACTTACTTGCGGGAAACGATAGAAGCCCGGCTCCGGAAATTGTTATCTGCTGTTTCTTGCATTTGTCCTACGACAGGTGTCAAGGACCATCCGCCTCGCGACGCGAGGATTCACCGGCCCGCCACCGGGCAGCCGACCATCATGCGAAAGGTCGCGGTCATCGCCCACCGCAAGAAGACCCTCGGCGGAGGCCTGGACGAGCTCCGCCGCCGGATCACCGACCGGGACATCGGCGGACTGCTCTGGTACGAGGTGCCCAAAAGCAAGAAGGCGCCCAAACAGGCGCGCAAAGCCCTGAAAGCGGGAGCCGAGCTGATCTTCGTCTGGGGCGGCGACGGCACCGTGCAACGCTGCGTCGACGCCCTCGCCGGAACCGGCGCCGTCCTGGCCGTCGTGCCCGCCGGCACCGCCAACCTCCTCGCCCGCAACCTCGACATCCCCGAAGACCTCGAAGAAGCCGTCCGGATCGGCTTCGAAGGCCGCCGCAAACCCCTCGACCTGGGACGGATCAACGGCGAGCACTTCGCCATCATGGCCGGCGTCGGCTTCGACGCCGACATGGCCGCCGACGTCGACGGCGGGCTGAAACGACGGCTGGGCCGCCTCGCCTACGTCTGGACCGGCCTGCGGCACGCCGGCGACACCACCACCCCCACCCGCGTCACGATCGACGGCGTCAAGTGGTTCTCCGGCGAGGCCGGATGCGTGCTCCTGGGCAACGTGGGCACGATCACCGGCGGCATCGAGGCCTTCGACGACGCCCGGCCCGACGACGGCTGGCTGGAGGTGGGCGTCGCCACGGCCAAGAGCAGGCTGGAGTGGGGACGGCTGCTCGGGCAGATGGCCACCGGGCGCTCCGACGAGTCGCCGTTCGTCCGCATCACCCGGGCCAGGAAGGTCACGATACGGCTGGCCGTACCGCGGACCTATGAGCTGGACGGCGGCGCCCGCGACCGCGCGACCAAGCTCAAGGCGGACATCCTGCCCGGCGGCATCACCGTCTGCGTCCCCTGACCCCGCGCGGGGCCCCCGACCCGCGCGGAGGTTCGGCGCGGGCCGAGTCCTCGCACAGCTCGCCCGCGCGGGTTCGGCGCTGGCAGGGTCCTCGCGCCGCTCGCACGCGAAGACGCGGGCGCGCACGCGGCGCCCGCGTCGTCAGGCGTCGCGGCACTTCGTCAGGCGTCACGGCGCTTCATCAGGACGGCGCCCGCGACCACCGCGACCGCCACCCAGACGAGGTAGACCGCGAACCCGCTCCACGGCCCCAGCGACCCGTTGCTCTGGCCGCTGACGACCAGCAGACCGGCGTTCGTGGTGAAGTACTCGGACACGGTCCTGCCCCACTCCCCCGGCAACTGGACCGTCAGCGTGGGCAGCACCATGATCAGCGCGATCGCCGACACGATCGCGCCGGGCGTGTGCCGGATCAGCGAGCCGAGACCCAGCCCGAACAGCCCGCAGGCGGTCAGGTAGAGACCGGCCCCGAGCGCCGCCCGCACGATCTCACCCGCCGACAGTCCCGGCGGCTGAGCGATCACCACGCCGACGGCGATCGCCCCGGCCGCCGCCACCGTGCAGACGACCAGCGCGACCGCCGAGAACGCCACGAGCTTGCCGGTCAGCAGCATGAGCCGCTGGGGCACCGCCATGAGGGAGGTGCGGATGCTCCCGGTGCGGTACTCGCCGGAGATCACCAGGACACCCAGCGTGGCCATGGCCAGCGAGGCGAACATCACGCCGGTCAGGCTCGCCGAGAGCACCTGCTCCCCCGGGACCGGCCGCCCCTTCGCCATGTTCTCGGCCGTGAGGTTGATGAGTGCGGAGAAACCCAGCATCAGCGCGCCCGTGACGCCCAGCGTCCACATCGTCGAACGCACCGAACGAATCTTGGTCCATTCGGACCGGAGTATGTCGATCACGATTCAAGGATCCCGGCGCGGGCCGCGATTCTCGTCCTGCCTGGGCAGGGTTACGCGGCCCGCGACCTGGGAGCCTGCTCCTAGCCCCCTGGTCTGATCGGCTACAGCATCTCCCCCGGGATGGCCGCGACCAGCCCGCCGTCGATGATCAGATCCTGGCCGTTGACGTAGGACGCCTCGCCGGAGGCCAGGAACGCCACCGCGCCCGCCACGTCGTCGGCGGTGCCGAACCGGCCCGCCACCACCTCGGCCACCACCGTGCCCTGGGCCTCGGCCGAGACGTTGTCGTGGAACATCGGCGTCTCGATGTAGCCGGGGCTCACGGAGTTGACCCGGATCCGCCTGGGCCCGAGCTCGGCCGCCAGCGTGTGCGCCAGGTTGTGCACCGCCGCCTTCGTCGAGGAGTACAGGGAACCGCCGGGCAGGCCGCGGTGCAGCGTCCACGACGCGTTGATCACGATCGCCCCGTGGTCGGCCAGCAACGGCAGCGCCTTCTGCAGGGTGAAGAACACGCCCTTGTAGTTGATGTCCACGACCCGGTCGAACTCGGCCTCGGTGACCTCGGCGGCCGGATCGAACGAGGCCACGCCCGCGTTGGCGAAGACCACGTCCAGCCTGCCGAACCGGTCCCGGATCCGATCCATCAGCGCGTCCAGGTCGGCCAGGCTCGCCGCGTCGCCGCGTACCGCGAGCACGTGGTCCCCGCCACCCAGTTCCTCCACGGCGGCGTCCAGCCGTACCTTGTCGCGGCCGGTGATGACCACCCGCGCGCCCTCGGCGAGCAACCTCCGCGCGGCGGCCAGTCCCATGCCGCTCGTGCCGCCGGTGATGAGTGCGATCTTGTCCTGAAAACGGGAAATGGTGTGCGTCATGGCACTCAGCGTGCCGACCGGCGCGCGAGGTGAACAGTGTCCCGCTATCCGGGGTCCGTCACCACCACCCTCACGCCGGGGCGGCCAGCCTGAGCAGCGGGAGCCGGGCCAGGCGCTCGGCCGTGCCGGTGCCGGGGCGGGGGTTGAACAGCTCCAGGTACCAGTCGGGATGGTCGACGACGGCCAGGGGCGTCGTGTCGAAGAACAGCTCGCCGGCCTCGGGATGGCGCACCGCCTTGACCGTCTGGACCTGGTCGCTGACGTCGTGGCGGGCCCACAGCTCGGCGAACTCCTCGCTCACGACGCTCAGCTCGTCCACCACGCGGGCGAACCCCGGGTCGCCGGGATCGTGGGCGACGCAGGCCCGGTAGGCGGCCACCACGGACGGGGCCGCCGACTCCCACTCGACCTGCATCGCGCGGTAGCGGGGGCTGGTGAAGAACGTCACCAGGCAGTTGCGGTCGGCGTCGGCGTACCCGAACAGCTCCCGCGCCGCGTCGTTGACGAGCAGCAGGTTCCAGTATCGGTCGCGCAGCATGGCCGGGCGCGGCATCCACGCGTCGAGCAGGTGCCGCAGTTCCGGCGTGACCGCGGTGTCGCGGGTCGCGCCGGCCCGCGGCGGGTTGAGCCCGGCCAGCAGGTAGAGGTGCGCGCGTTCCGGCTCGCTCAGGCGCAGCGCCCTGCCGATCGCGTCGAGCACCTCGCCCGAGACGTTGATGTCGCGCCCCTGCTCAAGCCAGGTGTACCAGGACACACCGACCCCGGCCAGCACGGCGACCTCCTCGCGGCGCAGCCCCGGAGTGCGCCGCCGGCCGGCGCCCTCGCCCGCCATGCCGACGTCGCCGGGCGTGAGCCGCGCCCGGCGCGAGCGCAGGAAGGCGCGGAGCTGCTCGCGGCGCTGCCGCGTCGCGGCTGGGGTTTCTGTGGCCATATGTCATGGTATCCAGCACGCGCCCTTTACAATGTAGATCAGCCGGTTTCGAGCAGCCGCCCGCCCGACAGCTCCAGCCGCCGTTCCACCTTGATCTCCGCGAGGAACCGTTCGTCGTGGCTGACCACCACGAACGCCCCCTCGTACGCCGCCAGCGCGCTCTCCAGCTGCCCCACGCTGACCAGGTCGAGGTTGTTGGTCGGCTCGTCCAGCAGGAGCAGCTGGGGCGCCGGTTCCGCGCACAGCACGCAGGCCAGCGTGGCGCGCAGCCGTTCGCCGCCCGAGAGCACGCCGACGGGCAGATGGGCCCGCGAGCCGCGGAACAGGAAGCGGGCCAGCAGGTTCATGCGCTCGGCCGCCGGCATGGCCGGGGCGAAGGCGGCCAGGTTCTCCGCGACCGTGCGCTCCACGTCGAGCAGGTCCAGGCGCTGCGACAGGTAGGCCACCCGGCCCTCGGCGCGCCTGGCGAGGCCGCCGCCCGGCTCCAGGTCGCCGCTGATCATGCGCAGCAGCGTCGACTTGCCTGCGCCGTTCGGGCCGGTCAGCGCGATCCGCTCGGGCCCGCGGACCGTCAGGTCCACGCCGGGCTCGGCGAACAGCTCGCGGGCGCGCAGCCGTTCGCCCAGGAAGACGGTACGGCCGGCGGGCACGCTCGTCCCCGGCAGGTGCAGCACGATCTTCTGGTCGTCGCGCAGGGCGCGTCCCGCCTCGTCGAGCCGGGCCTGGGCGTCGCCGACCCGGGAGGCGTGCATCTGGCCGGCGCGTCCGGCCGACTCCTGCGCGCCGCGCTTCATGTTCCCGGCGAAGATGCGCGGCAGGCCGGCGCTCTTGAGGTTGCGGGCGGCGTTGCCCGCCCTGCGCTCGGCCCGCTCGCGAGCCTGCTGCATCTCCCGCTTCTCCCGCTTGAGCTCCTGCTCGGCGCCGCGCACGGCCCGCTCGGCCGCCTCCTGCCCGGTGCGCACCGCCTCCTCGTAGGCCGTGAAGCCGCCGCCGTAGAAGCGGACCTCGCCGCGGTCCAGCTCGGCGATGCGGTCCATGCGGTCGAGCAGGGCGCGGTCGTGGCTGACGACGAGCAGGCAGCCCTTCCAGTCGCCGAGCACGTCGTGGAGCCGGTCGCGGGCGCCGCGGTCGAGGTTGTTCGTCGGCTCGTCGAGCAGCAGGACGTCGGGCCGCCGCAGGAGCTGCGCGGCCAGGCCGAGCGAGACGATCTGGCCGCCGCTCAGCGTGGCCAGCGTCCGCCCGAACGCGAGCTCACCGAGCCCGAGCCGGTCGAGCTGGGCGCGGGTGCGCTCCTCGATGTCCCAGTCGTTGCCGATCGTGGTGAAGTGCTCCTCGCTCGCGTCCCCTGACTCGATGGCGTCCAGCGCGGCGATCACCGGCGCGACGCCCAGGACCTCGGCCACGGTCAGGTCGCCGGCCAGCGGCAGGCTCTGCGGGAGGTAGCCGAGGACGCCCTTGACCGACACGCTGCCGCCGCCGGGCGTGTACTCGCCGGCGATCAGCTTGAGCAGCGTGCTCTTGCCCGCGCCGTTCGGGGCGACGAGCCCGGTACGGCCGCCGCCCACGCTGAAGGACAGGTCACCGAAGACGGGCGTGTCGTCGGGCCAGGAGAAGGACAGGTTGGAACAGACGATGAACGCGTCGGACATGTGCAGACCTCGTACGGAGACGATCCGGGCGTGCCGAAGCCGCCCGGCGAAGGGACAGGGATTCGGGAAACGACGACAGGGCCGCATCGGCGGCGGTCATACGCGCCTGCCGGGGCCGTCGATCTCCGGTATCACCCGGAGATGTCGTCGTCACCTGCCACGTCTGGTCTCCTAGCTTCAGATCAGCTGCGTTTCACACCATATCTCACCAGTGGCCGGTGCATCGGCTGGTGCCCTCCGGCCCGTCGTGCGGGAACCAGCCGCACGCCTGGAACCGCTGCGATCCCTGGCTGCTGGCCGGCCACATCTGCGACCAGGCGTCGTAGCCGTCGATGCCGATGCGCTGCAGGCGGGTGTAGCAGCTCTGGTCGCCCTTGTGCACCATCATGTACACCTCGTCGCCGGCGCGGGTGGAGCCGGTCAGGCGGGCCCAGCCGTACTGCTTGCCGTTGAAGCGCTTGGCGTGCAGTTCGACCGAGCGGCCGTTGAAGGCGACGCGGCGTACCACCGAGCCGCGGGTGTCGCCTGGCCAGGGAAGGGCGTCGCTGCACTGGGTCACGATCATGGGGACGGGGTCGTCGTGGGCGGCCACCGGGGACGGTCCGCTCAGGGCGGCCGCGAGGACATGGGCGAGGATGACGGAGATCGACATGATCAGAGCGATGCCCGGACACGTTGATCATCGTGCACAAGAGCCGTTCAAGAGATCGTCCGGGTTCTAGCCGTCGGCGAGGGCGGCGAGCAGCCGGTCCTCGGTCACCTCCGGTCCGCTGAGCTGGTGGGTGATGGCGCCGTCGCGCAGCACCACCACCGAGTCGCAGTTGTCCACGAGCTCGCCCACGTCCGAGGAGATCAGCAGGATGGCCAGGCCGTCGACGGCGAGCTCGTCCAGAAGGGTCTGGATCTGCCGCTTGCTGGCCTGGTCCACTCCCCTGCTGGGCTCGTCCAGCAGCAGGACCTTGGGCTGCATGGCCAGCCACCGGGCCAGCAGCACCTTCTGCTGGTTGCCGCCGGACAGCTCGCCGGCGAGCTGGCGGGGCGAGGCGGCCTTGATGTCCAGCCGCTTCATGAACGTGGTGACGATCCTGTCGATCCGGGTGTCGGCCACAATGCCGGCGTGGGACAGGCGCGGCAGCGCGGCCAGGGCGATGTTGTCGCGTACGGACAGGTTGGGCACGATGCCCTCGGTGGTGCGGTTCTCCGGCACCAGGCCGACCCCGGCCCTGACGGCGCTGCGGACCGACCACCTCCTGCTGGCCGTCCCCGACACGGTGACCTGGCCGGACTCGACGGGCAGGGCCCCGGCGATCGCCCTGGCGGTCTCGCTGCGCCCGGCGCCGAGCAGCCCGCCGAGTCCGACGACCTCCCCGGGACGTACGGCCAGCGACACTCCGGCCAGCATGTTCGCCCGGGTCAGCCCCTTGGCCTCCAGCACGGGCCGGTCGGCGACCTCGTCCACGGGCCAGCTGTCCAAGGGGGAGGCGTCGCGCGGGTGGAAGGGGCGGCCCATCATGAGCGAGACGAGGCGGACCCGGCCGAGGCCGGCCAGCGGCCCGGTGTGGACGACGCGGCCCTCGCGCAGGACCGTGACGCGGTCGCAGATCTCGTAGAGCTCCTCCAGGCGGTGGGTCACGTAGATCACCGCCCGGCCCTCCTCGCGCAGCCGGGTCACGGCGGCCAGCAGGGTCCTGAGCTCGGCGTGCTCCAGGACGGTCGCGGGCTCGTCCATGATGACCAGCTTGGCGTCCGAGCAGGCTGCCCTGGCCAGGGCGACGAGCTGCTGGGCGCCGGGGGTGAGGGAGTCGAGGGGGCGGCGGGTGCCGGCGCGCAGGCCGTACTGGGACAGGAGCTCTTCCGCGCGGGCGTGCATGGCCGCGAAGTCGATCAGCCCCAGCCGGCCGCGCGGCTCGGCGCCCAGGAAGAGGTTGCGGGCGATGCTCATCGTCGGCACGAGGCCGCTCTCCTGGTGGACCGTGGCGATGCCGGCCTGCCTGGCCTGCGCGGGGCCGGCGAACCTGACCGGCACGCCGTTGAGAAGGACCTGGCCCGCGTCGGGCTGGTACACGCCGGAGATCACCTTGACCAGGGTGGACTTGCCCGCCCCGTTGCCGCCGATGACCGCATGGACGGATCCGGGCCGCACGGCCAGCGTGACGTGGTCGAGCGCCGGGACGCCGTCGAAGGTCTTGAGTACGCCTGCAAGCTGAAGCACGGTTGCCTCCACCCCGATGGTGGCCACAACAAGAAACAATCTCGCAACGAAGATGTCACATTCGGTCAGAGCTGGGCAACGTGCAGCCGCACTCCCTTCGCGGCCAGTTCGTCGAGCACGTCGCGGGGGGCGTCGTCGTCGGTGACCAGATGGGCGATGCGCTCGGCCGGGATCGTCTGGACCATCGTGTCGTGGCCGATCTTGGTGTGGTCGGCCAGGACCACGACCTCCTCGGCCGCCGCGGCCAGCGCGCGATCGACCGCGGCGACCTGGAGGCTGGGCGTGGACAGGCCGCGCTCGGCGGTCAGCCCGTTGCCGGAGACGAACGCGCGGCGCACCCGCAGGCCCGCCAGCGAGCCCTCGGCGGCGGTGCCGACCAGGGCGAGGATCGGGCCGCGCAGCGAGCCGCCGGTGACCACCACCTCGATACGCGGGCAGCCGGCCAGCGCCTGGGCGACGAGCAGGGAGTTGGTGACCACCGTGAGGTCGCTGTGCCTGGCCAGCCGGCGGGCGAACTCCTGGGTGGTGGTGCCGGGGCCGATGACGATGGCGTCGCCGTCCTCCACGAGTGAGACGGCGAGGTCGGCGATGACCGTCTTCTGGGCGGCCGACACTGCGCTCTTCTGCGTGTGGCTGGGCTCGCGGGTGAAGTCGCCGGGCAGGGTGGCACCGCCGTGGTGGCGGTTGAGCAGGCCCTCGGACTCGAGCGCGCGCAGGTCGCGGCGGACGGTCACCTCCGAGGAACGCACCGCCTGGGCGAGCTCGCGAAGGGAGACCGCGCCGTTGGCCCGGACCAGCTCCAGGATCCTCTGGCGGCGCTCGGCTGCGAACACGGGCCTGCCGCTCTCCCTCTGCGTGTCGCTCACGTGGCCCGAGCATAGTCGACCAGAGATGGACTGCCCATCTCTGACCATTTCAGAACGAATCTGATCGAGTTTGCTTGACCCCGGTGTCGGAATGGTGCTTTCTTTGGTCGAGATGGCGCTCGTTTTCGATCGGAAGGCAGCTCCGTGATCACACGCCTCTCCTTAGCACTGGCCGTCCTGCTCAGCGTGATGTGGCCGCTCTCCCCCGCGGCGGCGACGCAGGCGGAGCGGCATGGCCTCAAGGGCGACTACCACCTGAGCACCGGGCCGGGCACGTTCGACTTCGGCGAGCTCAAGGCCGCCGTCGTGGATCCGAACATCGACTTCTCCGACCTCAACCCCGCCCTCGCCGAACTGACCGGCCGCGACGAGAACGTCACCGTACGGTGGACCGGGCGCATAGCGGCGCCCGCGGCGAACACCTACACCTTCTCCATGATCGGCGACAACGGCTTCCGCCTCTGGGTCGACAACAAGCTGATCATCGACAACTGGCGCGACATCTGGGACGTCGAGCAGGTCGGCACCCCGATCGCCCTGGAGGCCGGGCGCACGTACGACATCAAGATCGAGTACTTCGAGCACTTCGGCGGCGCCAACCTGCGGCTGCGCTGGCAGAGCCCGGACCTGGCCAAGACCGTCGTACCCGAGCAGGCGCTCTTCCTGCCCGAGGGCTTCGACCCGCCGGGGCCCGTCCAGGCCGAGGTCGGCACGGCGGGCGACACCGCCACCCTGACCTTCGCCAAGGCGCTCAAGCCCACCACGGCCGCCACCGGATTCAAGATCACCACAGGCGGGTCCGCCTGGCCGATCACCTCCGTCTCCTCCTCCGGCGCCACGCTGACGTTCAAGCTGGGCGCCAAGATCCCGCTCAAGGCCGGCAACGGCGTGCGGGCCGCCTACAACGGCACCGGCGGCGTCGAGTTCGCCGACGGCACCGCGCTGCCCGCCTTCCCCCGCGCCGCGCTGGCCAACCGCTCCGAGTACCAGCTGGCCAGCAAGTTCGCCAAGGACATGAACCCGGCCGGCCCGCTGCCGGAGTACCCGCGGCCGCAGCTCGTCCGCGAGCGCTGGCGCAACCTCAACGGCCCGTGGCAGTTCGCCGCCGCGCAAGCGGGCGAGCAGCCGCCGGTCGGCAAGAACCTGGCCGAGCGGATCACCGTGCCCTTCCCCGTCGAGTCGGCGCTGTCCGGCATCGGCAGGTCCGAGGACCGCATGTGGTACCGCAGGACCTTCGAGGTCCCGAACGGCTGGCGCGGCGAGCGGGTCATCCTCCACCTCGACGCCGTGGACTGGGAGTCCACCGTCTACGTCAACGGCACCCGCCTGGCCACCCACCGCGGCGGCTACGACCGCTTCACCGTCGACGTGACCGACGCGCTCAAGCGCCGGGGCCCCCAGGAACTGATCGTCGGCGTCTACGACCCCACCGACAAGGGCAACCACCCCACCGGCAAGCAACGCCTCACCCCCGGCAGCATCTGGTACACGCCCAGCTCGGGCATCTGGCAGACCGTCTGGATGGAGCCCGCGCCGCGCAACCGGATCCTGTCGGTCGACTCCGTGCCCGACCTCAAGGGCCAGAGGCTGAAGGTGACCGTCAACGCCGGCCTCACCGGCACGCGGGTCGGCCTGGTGGCGCGGGACGGCTCGAAGGTCGTCGGCCGCGTGAGCGGGCGCTCGGGCACCGAGCTGAGCCTGCCGGTCCCCAAGCCCAAGGCGTGGACCCCTGACACCCCCTTCCTGTACGACCTGACCGTCACGACCGGCGACGACAGCGTGCGGTCCTACTTCGGCATGCGGGAGATCTCGATCGGCCAGGTCGCCGGCAAGACCCGGATGCTCCTGAACGGCAAGCCCGTCTTCCAGCTCGGCCCGCTCGACCAGGGCTTCTGGCCCGACGGCCTCTACACCGCCCCCACCGACGCGGCCCTGCGCTACGACCTGGAGGTCACCAAGCAGGCCGGGTTCAACGCGGTGCGCAAGCACGTCAAGGTCGAGTCCGATCGCTGGTACCACCACGCCGACAAGCTCGGCCTGCTGGTCTGGCAGGACATGCCCTCGACCTCGGGAAACACCAACCAGGCCCAGTTCGAGACCGAGTTCCGGCGCATCGTCGACCAGCACCGCTCCAGCCCCTCGATCGTCATGTGGGTGCCGTTCAACGAGAGCTGGGGCCAGTACGAGGTGGCCAGGGTCGCCGACCTGGTCAAGAGCTGGGACCCCTCGCGCCTGGTCGACAACCAGAGCGGCGTCAACTGCTGCGGCGCCCAGGACGGCGGCAACGGCGACGTCATCGACTGGCACATGTACCCGGGCCCCGCGCCGGTCTCGCCGCCGAGCGCGACCAGGGCCTCGGTCCTCGGCGAGTACGGCGGGCTCGGCCTGCTCGTCATCGGCCACACCTGGTCCGGCGGCGGCTGGGGCTACCGCGTCGAACCCGACGCCGAGACCCTCACCACCCGCTACGTCGAGATGGACCAGACGCTGCGGCGGCTGCACGCCTGCGAGGGCCTCAGCGCCGCGATCTACACCCAGACCACGGACGTGGAGGTGGAGCTCAACGGCCTCATGACCTACGACCGGGCGGTCATCAAGCCCGACCTCGCCAGGGTCCGGGCCGCCAACCGGGCGCTCGTCGACGAGATCTCGCCCGCCTGCTAGGAAAGGAACCACCATGTCCCGCACCGCGATCCTGGCGATGGCCGTCCTCGTGACCGTGGCCGGCTGCGCCAAGGGCGAGGCGCCGCAGACGGCGGCCGCGCCGTCCTCCACGGCCGGTCAGCAGGTCGTCAAGACGCCCACCGGCACCGCCGAAGGACCGGCCTGCACGCTGGAGCGCTTCGGCGGCACCGCCTTCGACCTGAAGAGCGCCACGGTCGGCTTCTCCCAGTCGGAGAAGGAGGCCAACCCGTTCCGCATCGCCGAGACCAAGTCGATCAAGGACGAGGCGGCCAAGGTCGGCATCACCAACCTGAAGGTGACCAACGCCCAGTCGCAGTTCTCCAAGCAGATCACCGACGTGGAGCAGCTCATCGCGCAGGGCGCCAAGCTCCTGGTGATCGCGCCCCTGAACTCCGACGGCTGGGAGCCGGTGCTGCAGCAGGCGGCGGCCAAGAAGGTCCCGATCATCACGGTCGACCGGAAGATCAACGCCAAGGCCTGCACCGACTACCTGACCTTCATCGGCTCGGACTTCTACGAGCAGGGCAAGCGGGCCGCCGACAAGATGATCGAGGCGGTCGGCGGCAAGGGCAAGGTGGCGATCCTGCTCGGCGCGCCCGGCAACAACGTCACCACCGAACGCACCAACGGCTTCAAGGACCGGGTCAAGGAGAAGGCCCCCGGCATCACGATCAGCTTCGAGCAGACCGGCGAGTTCGCGCGGGAGAAGGGCCAGCAGGTCACCGAGCAGCTCATCCAGTCCAACCCCGACATCAACGGCATCTACGCGGAGAACGACGAGATGGCGCTCGGCGCCGTGACCGCGCTGAAGGGCGCGGGCAAGCAGCCGGGCGACATCAAGATCGTCTCCATCGACGGGACCAGGAGCGCGGTCCAGGCCATCGTCGACGGCTGGCTGCACTCGGTGATCGAGTCGAACCCCCGCTTCGGCCCGCTCGCCTTCGAAACCGCCGCGAAGTTCCTCGGCGGCGAGGGCATCGCCGAGAAAGTGATCATCTCCGACCGCGAATACGACCAGGCCAACGCCAAGGACTCGCTCGGTGAAGCGTACTGAACCCATGTTGGAAGCTCGGGGGATCACCAAACGCTTTCCCGGCGTGGTGGCGCTCGACGACGTGCATCTCGCCCTCGGGGCCGGCGAGGTGCACGCCCTCGTGGGCGAGAACGGCGCCGGCAAGTCCACCCTCATCAAGGTGTTCACCGGCGTCTACCGGCCCGACGGCGGCGAACTGCGCTACAACGGAGCACCGGCCGGCTTCGCCACCCCCCTGGAGGCGCAGCGGGCCGGGATCTCCACCATCTACCAGGAGGTCAACCTCGTCCCGATGATGAGCGTCGCGCGCAACCTCCTGCTCGGCCGCGAGCCCCGCGGCCGGCTGGGGGTGATCGACACCGCCAGGCTGTACGGCCACGCCCGCGCCGTGCTACGCGGCTTCGGCCTCGACACCGACGTCAGGCGCCCGCTGCGCAGCCTCGGCGTCGGCGCCCAGCAGATGGTCGCCCTGGCCAGGGCGGTCTCCGTGGACGCCAAGGTGGTCATCATGGACGAGCCCACCTCGTCGCTGGAGCCGCGCGAGGTCGAGACGCTGTTCGGCGTCATCGGCCGGCTGCGCGAGTCCGGCATCGCGGTCATCTACGTCAGCCACCGCCTCGACGAGCTCTACCGGGTCTGCGACAACGTGACCGTGCTGCGCGACGGCCGCGTGGCGCACACCGGGCCGCTGGCGGACCTGGACCGGCTCAAGCTCATCTCCCTCATGCTCGGCCGCGACCTGGCCGAGGTGAGGAGCGACGGGCTCACCCGTTTCAACCGTGACCAGGGCGCCGTGAACGGCACGCCCGTCGTCGAGGCCCGCGGGCTGACCCGGCGGCACGTGCTGTCCGGCGTCACCGTTTCCGTCCGGCCCGGCGAGGTGGTCGGGCTGGGCGGGCTGCTGGGCGCGGGCCGTACGGAAACCGCGAAGGCCATCGTCGGCGCGCTGCCCCTGGACGGCGGGCAGGTGCTCGTGGCGGGGGCGCCGCTGCCCCGCGGCGGGACCAAGGCGGCGATCAGCGCCGGCGTGAGCATGTTGCCCGAGGACCGCAAGGCCGAGGGCATCATCCCCGGCCTGTCGGTACGCGACAACATCGCGCTGGCCGCCCTGCCCTCGCTGGCCCGCGCGGGGGTCGTGTCCGACTCCCGGATCGACCGGGTGGTGGAGATCTTCATGCGGCGGCTGCGGATCAAGGCGTCCTCACCACACCAGGTCGTGTCGGAGCTGTCGGGCGGCAACCAGCAGAAGGTGCTGCTGGCCCGGTGGCTGGCGGTGCGGCCGAAGGTCCTGCTCCTCGACGAGCCCACCCGCGGCATCGACGTCGGCGCCAAGGCGGAGGTGCAGGCCCTCATCGACGAGCTCGCCCGGGAAGGCCTGGGCGTGCTGCTCATCTCCTCGGACCTGGAGGAACTGGTCGAGGGCGCCGACCGGATCCTCGTCCTGCGCGACGGCGCGGTGGTCGGCGAGCTGTCCGGCGAGAACGTGACCGAGGCGAAGATCATGGCGGCCATCGCGGAGCGCGCCGATGACTAGGTGGATCCGCGACTACGGCGTCTACGCCGCGGTGCTCGCGCTGCTGGTGTTCAACGTGCTGTTCACGCCGTACTTCCTCGACGCGGCCAACTTCCGCACCCAGCTCGTCCAGGTCTCCCCCATCGTGATCATCTCGCTGGGCATGGCGCTGGTGATCGGCACGAAGGGCATCGACCTGTCCGTGGGTTCGGTGATGGCGATGGCCGCCGCGCTGACCGCCCTCTATCTGGGGTACGGCGCGGCCGTCGCCCTCGTGGTCGCGCTGATCGGCGGCGCCGTCGCGGGCGCGGCGGGTGGCACGCTCGTCGCCTACGTGGGCATCCAGCCGATCGTGGCGACGCTGGCCCTGCTCGTCGGCGTCCGGGGGCTGGCCAACGTGCTCGTGCCGCAGCTGGTCGAGTTCCGCAACCCCGACCTCATCGCCCTCGGCAGCAGTTCGCTGTTCGGCGTCCCGCTCATCGTGATCATCGCCGGCGTGCTGACGCTCGTGGTCGCCTTCCTGGTGCGCAGGACCACGTTCGGCCGGCAGGTGGTCGCGATCGGCGGCAACCGGGCCGCGTCGGAGCTGTCCGGGCTGCCGGTGAAACGCGTCCTCGTGCTCGTCTACGTGATCTCCGGGCTGCTCGCGGCGCTGGCCGGGGTGCTGGCGACCGCCCGGCTGCAGGCCAGCGACCCCACCTCGCTCGGGATGTTCATCGAACTGTCGGCGATCACCGCGGTCGTCGTGGGCGGCACACCGCTGTCGGGCGGGCGGATCAGGGTCGCCAGCACCGTGATGGGCGCCCTGCTCATGCAGTTGCTGTCGGCCACGCTCATCAAGCACAACCTGCCCCAGTCGTGGACGCAGATGGTCCAGGCGGTCATCATCCTCGCCGCCGTGTATGTGACGAGGGAGCGTGCCAAGCGATGACGACCGTCACCCGCAGGGAAGAGATAGGCCGGGTGCTCCAGCAGCACGGCGCGCTGATGGTGCTCGGGGTGCTGATCGTCGTCGGCACGCTGGCCTTCGACTCCTTCGCCACCGTGGGCAACGCCGCCAGCGTCGTGGTCTCCTCCTCGTTCCTGGCCGTCGTCGCGATCGGCATGACCTTCGTGATCATCGGCGGCGGCATCGACCTGTCCGTCGGCTCGCTGTTCGTGCTCGGCGGGGTGCTCGCCGCCGCCGGATCACGGTACGGCTTCGCCGCCGCGCTGCTCCTGCCACTGGCCGTCTGCGGCCTGGTCGGCCTGGTCCAGGGCCTGATCATCGCCAGAACCGGCCTCGCGCCCTTCATCGTCACGCTGGCCGGCCTCCTCGGCGTACGCGGGCTCATGCTGGCCATCTCCGACGAGGGCGCCACCACCTACCTGGTCTCCGATCCGGCGTTCGCCGCGCTCGGCCGGGGTGAGCTGCTCGGGCTCACGTATCCGGTCTACGTCACGATCGTGCTCGTGCTGGCGGCGATGGTGCTGCTGCAGCGCACCGGGTTCGGGCAGAACGTCTACGCCATCGGCGGCAACGAGCAGGCGGCGGCGCTCATGGGGGTGCCGGTCGCCCGGACGAAGGTCCTGGTGTATCTGATGTCGGGGCTGCTGGCGGGCCTGGCCGGGGCGCTCAACGCCGCGCGGCTGTCGTCCGGCGTGACCATCCTCGGCATCGGCATGGAACTCGACGCCATCGCCGCGGTGGTCATCGGCGGGACTCTGCTGACCGGCGGGGCCGGGGGCGTCACCGGGACGGTGGCCGGGGTGCTGCTGCTCGGTGTGATCCAGAGCCTGATCAACCAGGTCGGCAACCTCACCTCCTCCTTCCAGCAGGTGGTCAGCGGGGCGTTCCTGGCGCTGGTCGTGGTCGCGCAGCGGCTGCTCAGCAAGGCGCAGCGGCTGAACTGACGTTTGACCGGGAGCTCACTCCAGATCCTGGCACTGACGTTTGACCTGGAGTGAGCTCCAGGTCCTAGCGTCGGAGCATGACGACACGGCAACGCAAGATCGGCTCAGGTTTCGGCGCCACGAGCACCACCGGCGATGTCCTGCGCGGCATCGACCTCCGCGGGCGGCTCGCGATCGTCACCGGTGGCGCCTCCGGCCTCGGCCTGGAGACGACCCGGGCCCTCGCGGAGGCGGGGGCGCACGTCGTCGCCCTCGCGCGCCGGCCCGAGGCGGCCGAGGAGGCGCTCAAGGGCATCGACGGCGTGGAGGTCGGGGAGCTGGACCTCGCCGACCTGGACAGCGTGCGCGGCTTCGCCGAGCGGTTCCTGGCCTCGGGCCGCGCCGTCAACCTGATGGTCAACAACGCCGGGGTGATGGCCTGCCCGCTGACGCGCGTCGGTCCCGGGTGGGAGGCCCAGTTCGCCACCAACCACCTCGGCCACTACGCGCTGGTCAACCTGCTCTGGCCGGCGATCGCGGACGGCGCGGCCCGGGTGGTGTCCCTGTCCTCCAACGGCCACCAGCTCTCCGGCATCCGCTGGCCCGACGTGCACTTCACCGGCGGCTACGACAAGTGGCAGGCCTACGGCCAGGCCAAGACCGCCAACGCGCTGTTCGCCGTGCACCTGGACGCGCTCGGCGGGGACGCGGGCGTGCGCGCCTTCTCGGTGCACCCCGGCGTCGTCGCCACCTCGCTGGCCCGCCACATCCCCAGGGAGGAGATGATCGCCAACGGCTGGATGGACGAGGAGGGCGCCATCGACCCCTCCGCGTTCAAGACGCTTGAGCAGGGCGCGGCGACCCAGGTGTGGGCGGCCACCTCCCCCGCTCTGGCCGGGATGGGCGGCCTGTACTGCGAGGACTGCGACGTCGCCCCGCCCGCCCCGGCCGACGGCCTGCTGACCGAGGGCGTGCGCGAGCACGCGTGCGACCCGGACCAGGCGGCCCGCCTCTGGGCGCTGTCGGCCGGACTCACCGGCGTCGACGCCTTCGCCTGATCGGCGATCCCGCGCGGCCTTCCACGGAAGGCTTGCAATATCCCACACATTTGGTAGGAAAAAGGGGGTACAGCCTAAGGAGCGACCATGCCCCTGCCGGACTTCCTCGTCATCGGCGCCCCCAAGACCGGGACGACCGCCCTGCACGCCGCCCTCCAGCGCCACCCGGACCTCTTCCTGTCCGGGGTCAAGGAGCCCAAACACTTCCTCACCGGCGGTCCGCCGCCCGCGCAGGGCGGTCCCGGCGACGCCGCGACCTACCGCGAGCACGTGTGGCGGCGCCAGGACTACGAGGCGTTGTTCTCCGGGGCGCCGCCGGGCGCGCTGCGCGGGGAGGCGACGCCGTTCTATCTCTATGACCTGGCCGCGCAGCGGCGCATCCACGCGGCCGTCCCGCACGCCCGGCTCATCGCGATCCTGCGCGATCCGGTCGAGCGGGCCCATTCCAACTGGGTCCACCTGTGGTCGGCCGGGCTGGAACCGCTCGACGACGTCGTACGCGCGTGCGCCGACGAGCCGCGGCGGATCGCGGCGGGCTGGGCGCACTTCTGGCACTACACCGGTCTCGGCAGGTACGGCGAGCAGCTCGCCCACCTGTTCACCCTGTTCCCGCGCGAACAGGTGCTGACCTTCCGCTACCGTGACCTGCTCGACCGCCCGGCCGAAACCCTCGACCGGATCTGCGCCTTCCTCGGCGTCGCCCGGGGCCTGCTCACCGAGGTGCCCAGGGAGAACGTCACCGCCCATCCCGACCAGCGTCCCTCGTTGCTGTCGGCGTTCCGGCGGCGGCTGCGCGGCGGGCTGGCCGACCGCGTCGAGACCCGGCTACAGCGCGACGGACTGGCCCGGCGGCCGCTGACGTGGGAGCAGCGGCGGGAGCTGATCACCTACTTCGCCGCCGACATCCTGCTCCTGCAGCGGGTCACCGGCGAGGACTTCAGCGACTGGCTCGGCCCCAAGGAACGCTCGGGCGGCCTGGTCGGCCCCCGCCCGCCGGGCCCGCGCCAGGCCAGGAACGGCCGCCCCGCCTGATCGCCCCGGCCTGGCCGATCAGGCGGCGGCCGGTCAGGCGGGGGCCGGTCAAGCGGGGGCCGGTCAGGCAGGGCGGCCGGTCAGGCAGGGCTCGGATCAGCGGAGTTCCGTGCGGAGTTCGTGGGCGCCGTCCGGCCTCGTGTATTCGTAGTACAGCCGGGTGCCGCCCCCGGGCAGGTCGAGGATGTCCAGGTAGCGCAGGCCGCCCCCCTGGTACGGCGAGGCGGCCGCGGGCTCCGTGCCGACCGGCGTCATCGAGGCGGGCTCCTCGCCCCGCGCGACCCCGGTCCGCTCCTCGTAGTTCTCCGCCGCGCTGGCCCGGCCGTCGTAGAAGGCCACGACCCGATCGCCGTCGAAGCGGACGGCGCTGACGCGCACCCCGCGGGCGTCCCAGAGGCCGGGGCGGCCGCTCAGCGCCGTTCCGTGCCAGGTCCAGTCGAGGCCGTCGGCGCTGGTGGCGTAGTCGGTGACCATCTGGTCGGCCTCGTCGGGGTCGGTCAGCGGATGGCAGGAGGCCCACAGGTGCCATCGGCCGCGCCGCCGTACGATGACCGGGTCCTTCACGCCCGTCTTCGGGTCGCCCGGCAGGACGGTACGCCGCCCGGCCGGGTCGAACCCGGACGGGTCTGCGGCTTCGAGCACCTCCACCCGCCAGTGCTTGGTGCCGGGGGTCGCGCAGCTCAGGTAGAGCCGCCAGCGTCCCTCGGGGGTGCGGACCAGGGCGGGCCGTTCCAGCGACTCGGCGGCCATCCGCTCGCGCGTGATCGTCACCAGCGGCTCGAAGCGCTCGCCGTCGGCGGAGCGGGCGACCACGATCGCGTAGCCCCTCCCCTCCCCCACGGGACGGCGCAGCCGGTAGGCGAGGTAGACCAGCCCATCAACGGCCACCGCGCTCGGCGCGCCCGCCCAGTACCCCTCGCCGGACACCGGGGGGCCGATCGCCACCACCGATCGGCCGGGGTCGGGAAGCATTTCCTGGATATCGATCGACATGGACATGACAGTAGGGCCCGGTCCCAGGCTGCACATGGGGCTTCACCTTCACTTGGAAGATTCATGTATTCCCTATTTACTTTATAGGGAATACGGCGAGCGTGTCACGGCCTCGCCGGGCGGATGAGGCCGCTCTCGTAGGCGAACACCACGACCTGGGTACGGTCGCGCAGCCCCAGCTTCACCAGGACCCGGCTGAGGTGCGTCTTCACGGTGGCCTCCGCCAGGCACAGGGCGGTGGCGACCTCGGCGTTGGACAGCCCGCGCGCCACCTGGACCAGGACCTCGCGCTCGCGGGAGGTGAGCCCGGCCAGCCGTTCGTCCTGCTCGGGAGCGCCCGGCACGAGCTGCGGCGCGAACCTCTCCAGCAGGCGGCGCGTGATCCGCGGCGACACCGCGGCCTCGCCCGCCGCGACGTTGCGGATCGCGGTCAGCAGGTCCTCGGGGCGCGTGTTCTTCGGCAGGAAGCCCGCGGCCCCGGCCTTCAGCCCGGCGAAGGCGTACTCGTCCAGGTCGAACGTGGTCAGGATGAGCACGCGCGCCCCCGGGGTGTCCCTGGCGATCCTGCGGGTGGCCTCGATCCCGTCGACGCCGGGCATGCGCACGTCCATCAGCACGACGTCGGGGCGCAGCCGCCTGGCCAGCCGCGCGGCCTCCTCGCCGTCGCCCGCCTCGCCCGCCACCTCCATGTCCGGCTCGGCCTCGAACACCATGCGGAACGCCATGCGCAGCAACGACTCGTCGTCGACCAGCAGCAGCCGGATCGTCATGCCGCGCCCCTGCCCGCCAGGCCGGCGGCCAGGTCGAGCCGGGCCGCCACCCGCCATCCCCCGCCGGGCACCGGGCCTGCCTCGAAGGTCCCGCCGTAGTCCGCGACCCGTTCCCGCATCCCGGCCAGCCCCCGCCGGTGACCGGCCGCCACCGGTGCCCGGCCCGTGGGCGCGTCGTTGGTGATCTCGACGGTGGCGTACCCCGGCGTCGTGGCGAGCGTGACCTCGGCCGTCGCGCCCGGGGCGTGCCTGAGGACGTTCGTCAGCGCCTCCTGGGCCAGCCGGTAGACGGTGAGCTGGGCGGCGGCCGGGATCGCGGCGGGGTCGCCGGTCATCTCCAGGCGGGTCGGCAGCCCGGCCGCCCGCATCCTGCCGGCGAGGGCGTCGAGCTGGGCGATCCCGGGCGCGGGATGCAGCGGCTCGGCCACCTCGCCGAGGGCGCGGCGCATGTCCGCCAGGGCCTGCCGCCCGGTGCCGGCGATCTGCTCGACGGCGGCGGCCGCGCGCTCGGGTGCGCGCTCGCGCACGTACGCCGCGCTGTCGGCCAGCGCGACCATGACCGACAGGTTGTGCGTGACGATGTCGTGCAGGTCGCGGGTCATGCGGGCGCGCTCTTCGGCGACGGCGAGCCGGGCGCGCCGCTCCCGGTCGTGCTCCAGCGACAGCACGTACGCCCGCCGTTCCCGCGCCCACAACCCCGTGGTGAGGGCGGCGGCGACCAGCGCCGTCAGAGCCGCGGCCGTGAACGGGAACTGGCCGGGCGGCGCCCACCGGGCCGCGGCCAGCAGAGCTCCCGCCTCCAGCGTCACCCCGGCCGCCACCGTCCACCGCCAGGTGCCGCGCGCGGCGACGGTGTAGAGCGCGACCAGCAACGACACGTCGGCGGGAAGCTGCACACCGGCCACCCACTGAACGGCCGCCGCCGCCGCGATCGCGAAGAACACCGTCACCGGCGCCCGCCGCCGCCACACCAGGGGCGCCACCAGAGCGACCTGCAGCGCGACCAGCTCCGCGCGGGACGTCACCTGTCCCGGCCCGAGCGTGAGCACGAAGATCGCAGCCGCCAGCAGCCCGTCGACCGGCAGGGACGAGCGTCGGGCGAGTGCCAGGAGAGCGGCCGGTTTCATGGCGTTCACCCTAGTTGGCGTGCGGGTTCGCGCCCCATCCTCCTGCGGGATGAACATCCGGGCGGGTCATCCGGAAGTCGCACGCGGGGATCAGCCGTATGCCGCTGGGCCGGGCCCGCGCCCCGCTGCGAGCCTGTCGGGACGTTTCCCGTTAGGAGTCCCACAATGACCTTCACCCTGATCCCCGCGGCGTTCGCCGCGCTGACCCTCGCCGCCTCGGGCACCTCCGGCGGACAGCCCGCGACGGCGGCCCGGCCCGCTACGGCGAACGTGCCCGTGACGGTGGACCTGCCCGCGCCGGGCGGGCCGTACCGCGTGGGGACCGTCGCGGTGCGGCTGGTGGACGGCTCGCGCCCCGATCCGCTGGTCGGCTCGAAGCCCTACCGGGAGCTGATGGTCAGCCTGTGGTACCCGGCGAAGGAGACCGGCGCGCCCGTCGCCCCGCACATGGCGCCCCTCGCCGCGGCCGACTGGGACCGTCACTCCGCCCCGCCCATGGGCATCAAGGCGGGCGCCGTGAACTGGGCCGCCACAGCCACCCACGCGCGCACCGGCGCGCCGGTGGATCCCAGGGCGGGACGGCTGCCCGTGGTGCTGTTCGGCTCGGGGGACGGCGGCCCGCGCACCCTCGGCACCACGCTGGTGCAGGACCTGGCCTCGCGCGGTTACCTGGTCGTCACCGTGGACCACACCTACGAGGCCGACCAGGTGGAGTTCCCCGGCGGGCGGGTCGTGCGAGCGCTGCCCCTGCCGCCGAAGCTGACGCCGCGCGTCATCGCCAAGCTGCTCGCGCGGCACTCCCAAGCGCGCCTGGCGGACATGCGGTTCGTCCTCGGCCGGGTCGCCGCGCTGGCCGGCGGCGGAAGGCTGGGGACCGAGACGCGGCTGCCCGACGGGTTGCGCGGGGCGCCGGACCTGTCGCGGGTGGGGGCGCTCGGGCAGTCGCTCGGCGGGTCGGTGGCCGCGCAGCTCGTCCACGACGACCGGCGGGTGGACGCGGGGGTGAACCTCGACGGCGGCTACGTCGGCCGGGTGGCGAAGACGGGTGTCGGCCGGCCGTTCCTGCAGCTCGCGGCCGAGGCGCACACCCGGGAGAGCGAGCCGAGCTGGAAGTCCTTCTGGCGGGCCTCGACCGGCTGGAAGCGGGAGCTGCGCTTCGCGGGGGCCGCGCACGGCTCGTTCACCGATCTGCAGGCGATGCTGCCGAAGATCGCCGAGACGGTGCCGAAGGTGCCGGTCGCCGACTTCGTGGGCACCATCGACCCCCGGCGGTCGGTCGCGGCGCAGCGGGCGTACGTGGCCGCCTTCTTCGACCTGCACCTGAAGAACCGGCCCACCCGGCTGTTCGAGGCGCCCAGCCCTCAGCACCCCGACGTGTCGATCATCCCCTGACACCCGTGCCGGGCCGGTCTTCCCGGCCGGCCCGGCAATGGCAAGGGGTCAGCGGATACGGCGGGCCGCCCTGCCGCCCAGGTGCAGGAAGGAGATGTCGCCCGCGTCGTCGCGCAGGAAGCGGCCCACGGCCCGCCGCGGGTCGGCGGCGAGCGTCACGTCGTCACCGCCCTCGACCAGGGCCAGCGCCATATCGGGCATGCCCTCCACCCCGGCCGCCACCAGCTCCGGCGTCAGCACGAACCGCGCCACCAGGTTCTCGTCCACCTCGAAGACCCACTGGCCGGCGTCATAGCCGCCGGCGTACTCGGGGGCGGGCTCGCGCAGCGTCAGCCGTACCTCGTCGTGCTTGGCGCCGAGCAGGTGCTCCAGGCACCAGTCGGTCACCCGCTTGCCCAGGACCTTGCCCGGCCCGGAGTTGGTGAGCGTGGTGACGGCGAAGCCGCGCTCGGGGGCCAGGACGAACGTGGACAGCTGGACGTTGCCGACGTTGCCGCCGTGGGTGACCAGGCGGACGCCGCCCTGTTCCTCCAGCAGCCACGGCAGGCCGACCCCGGACCACGGCACGCCGACGGCGACGTGCTCGGAGCGCATCAGTTCCCTGGTGGCGGCGTTGACCGGCCGTTCGCCGCCCAGGCCCAGGTGGAAGGCGGCGTAGCGGAGCTGGTCGCGGACCGACGAGGCGAGGCCGCCCTCGGCCATGGCGTCGCGGAACAGGCCCCAGCCGTGCGACACGCGCGCGCCGTCCTCACGCACGACGTGGCCGACGGCGTGCGGGCGGGTGGCGGCGTCCCAGGGGAAGAAGAAGCTGTCGCGCATGCCCAGCGGCTGGAGCACGACCCGCTCGACGACACTCTCGTACGGCTCGCCGCACACGACCTCGATGACCCGCCCGAGCAGCCGGAACCCGGCGTTGCTGTAGGAGGCGAGCGTGCCGGGGGCGAAGAGCTGGGGCAGCCGGTCGTAGACCTTGATCGCCTCGGCCAGCGCCTCGCCGCCCCAGCTCTGGCCGTCGTCGATGTCGCCGAGGAACCCGCCGGTGTGGGTGAGCAGGTGCCGGATGGTCACCTCCCCCGCGGCGCTCTCGTCGGCGAGCCGGAACTCGGGCAGGTACTTGCGTACGCGCCCGTCGAGGTCGAGCCGGCCCTCCTCGATCAGGTGCATGATCACGGTGGCGGTGATCGTCTTGGTGGTCGACCCGATCTGGAACAACGTGTCGGCCGTCACGGGCGCCGGCGCGTCGACGCTGGTGACGCCGGTGGTGAGCACGTGTTCCGCGCCGTCGAACAGCACGCCCACGGCGGCTCCGGGAACGTGCAGGGAAGTCGCCTCGCTGTCGAGCAGGCTTTGCAGGTGGGTGAGGTCAGCCATTCGCTCATCCTGCTGCCCGGCGGCCGGAGCGGGCTTCGTCGCCGCGCACCATTTCCGCCCGGCCGTTCGTGCGGCAGCGTCTCCTTGTGCTCCGGCCACAAACGAACCCGCCGTCTTGTCGCCGCGTCACCTTGGCCTGGGGTGGCACGGGCGGCGATAGTCGTGCCGTGCGCCACAACCCTGACTACCTGCTCGACGACCACACCCGCATCCGCGCGCTGATCCGCGAGAACCCGTGGGCGACGCTGGTCAGCGACGGTCTGACCGCCTCTCACCTGCCCGTCCTGCTGGAGGACGGCCCCGGGCTGTCGGTGGTGAGCCATCTCGGCCGCCCCGACGACGAGCTGCACCGGCTCGGCGAACGCGAGGCGCTGCTGATCGTCGCGGGCCCCAACGGCTACATCTCTCCCGGCTGGTACGGCACCGGCCCGGCCGTACCCACCTGGAACTACCTGGCCGTCCACCTCTACGGCCGCCCCGAGGTCCTGAGCCCGGAGGAGACCTACCAGGTCCTGGTGGACACGGTGGACCGGTTCGAGCACGTGCTGCCCGCGCCGTACCGGATGGACGAGTCCTACGCGCGCAGGATCGCGCCCGGCGTCGCGGGATTCCGGCTGCGGGCCGAACGCGTCGAGGGCAAGGCGAAGCTCAGCCAGGACAAGTCACCGGAGATCGCACACAACATCATCCGCGCGCTCGACGCGGACCCCTCATACGCCAATCCCGCGCTCGCGCGGGAGATGCGCGAGGTCTGGACCCTGGAGGAAACTCGATGACCACGACGACGACCCTGCTGCGCGGCGCGCGGACCGGCCCCTCCGGCCCCCTTCGCGACGTGCTCGTCTCCGGAGGACGCGTCGCGAACATCGCCGAGCGCATCCCGGCCGAGCCCGGCTGGGAGGTGGTGGAGGTGGCGGGCCGTACCGTGCTGCCGGGGCTGTGGGACCACCACGTGCACTTCGACCAGTGGATCATGGCCAGGCAGCGGCTGGACCTCTCGGGCGCCGGCTCGGCCGCCGAGGCGGTGACCCTCGTGGCCGAGCGTCTGCGCACGCGGCCGCCGGAGCCCGGCCTGCCCCTGGTGGGCTACGGCTTCCGCGACGCCCTCTGGCCGGACGCGCCGCACCGCGACCTCCTGGACGCCGCGGCGCCGGAGGCGGCGCACGTGCCCGTGATCCTGATGAGCGGCGACCTGCACTGCTGCTGGATCAACTCGGCGGCCGCGCGACGTTACGGCTGGTCGGAGCATCCGACCGGCATTCTGCGCGAGTCGGAGTGGCAGGCCATCCAGCAGGACATCACCAACGTCCCCGCTCCCCTGCTGGACGGCTGGGCCGAGGTGGCCACCGCCGAGGCGGCGGCCCGTGGCGTCGTCGGCGTGGTCGAGCTGGAGGCGCCCTGGCGGCTGGACGCCTGGACGCGGCGGGTGCGGGCGGGCAACCGGGCGCTGCGCGTGGTGTGCGGGGTCTGGCCGGCGTTGCTGGAGGAGGCGGTGGCGCGCGGGCTGCGTACCGGGGAGGTGATCGACGGGACCGGCGGATTGGTGGAGATGGGCCCGTTCAAGGTGATCACCGATGGTTCGCTCAACACCCGCACCGCCTACTGCCACGACCCCTACCCCGGTCTTGAGGACGCCGCGCACCCGCACGGCATGCTGCTCGTGCCGCCGGACGAGCTGGTGCCGATGATGGAGAAGGCGTGGGCGGCCGGGCTGCGGCCGGCGGTGCACGCGATCGGCGACCGGGCCAACAACCTGGCGCTGGACGCCTTCGAGCGGGTGGGCGCGCAGGGCGCGATCGAGCACGCGCAGCTCCTGGACGACGCCGACCTCGGCCGGTTCGCCGCGCTGGGCGTGGTGGCCAGCGTGCAGCCCGAGCACGCGATGGACGACCGCGACGTGGCCGACCGCATCTGGGCCGGGCGCACCGGCCGGGCGTTCGCGTTCGGCGCGCTGCTGGCCGCCGGGGCGCGGCTCGCGCTGGGCTCGGACGCGCCGGTCTCGCCGCTGGACCCGTGGATCACGATGGCCGCGGCGGTGGACCGCGGCCGGGACGGCAGGCAGCCCTGGCATCCCGAGCAGGCCATCCCGATCGAGGCGGCCATCGCGGCCTCGACCAGGACGGGCCGGGCGGAGCTGGCGACCGGGGACGCGGCCGACCTCGTGGTGACGGGCGCCGACCCGTTCACCGCCTCGGGCGCGGACCTGCGCGCGATGCCCGTGGCCGCGACGATGCTCGCCGGCCGGTGGACGTGGCGCGAGGCCGTCTGACCCTTGCCGGAAACCACGGCCCGTGACGGCGTACGCCCGCCGTCACGGGCCTTCTAGGCGTTGAGCAGCCTGACCCGGCACGCCAGTTGCAGGGCGAAGCGGGTGTCCGGATCGGCCAGGTCCGCGCCGAGCGCCTCGGTGATCCACCGGATCCGGTAGGCGACCGCGTTCGGATGCAGGTGCAGCGTCTCGGCGGTGCGCGTGGGCGAGCTCTGCGCGTCCAGGTAGGCCGACAGGGTCGTGACGCCGACCTTGGCCCGCGCCGCCCCCATGGCGTCCAGCGGGCCCAGCATCTCGGCCAGCAGGTCACGGCTCAGCGGCGAGGACGACAACCCCGCCAGGATTCTGCGCAGGCCGGTGGCGTCGGTCTCGGCCAGCGTTCCGTGGCGGCCCGCCGCGCGCGCCGAGTCCGCCGCCACGCGCGCCTCCGCGGCCGACTGCCGCAGCCCGTCGGGCCCCGCCTGAGGGGTGCCGATCCCGCCGGTGATGACGACGTCGCCGCGCCCGGTCAGCGTCTCGATCAGCCGCTGCACCTCGGCCCGCGCCCGGCGGTGCAGGTCGGTCCCGGCCGGTCCGGTGCAGACGACCACCAGGTCGCCGCCGAGCGTGGCCACGTGCCAGTCGCCCGGCTTGGAGTGGAGCACCTGCAGCGCCGACAGCTCCGCCTCGTCGAGCAGCTGGCGGGCCCGGTCCAGCGACGCCTCGCCGCGGGTGGCGGCGTCCTCGAGCTTGAGCCAGACGGCCACGTGCGTCTGCTCCACCGGAAGGTCGAGCTGGAACGCCTGCTCCACGAGCTGCGGCAGCTGGGCCCGGTCGCACAGCACGATCTGCACGATCAGCCCGGCGCGGGTGAGCGCGGGCGCGAAGCGGCGGTTGAGTTCACGCTGGCGCAGCCGGGAGACGAGCGCGGCGATCGCCGGAAGGGCGACCCTGGTCGCGTCATCGTCCAGATCGGCCACCACACGGGCGACCGCCTGCCTGCCCACCACGACCGCGCCCGGGTCGGACTCGCCGACCGGCATCGTCTCGTCCAGGCGCACCCGGCAGCCCAGCGCCTCCGCCGCGTGGCCGAGCAGCGTCCGCACCGCCTCGGCGCCGCCTTCCTCCGCCGCCTGCTGCGCGAGCCGGATGGCGCTCTCCGCGCGCGCGAGCGCGTCCGACGCGCCGCCCCTGACGAACCGGTCGATGTCCAGCAGGAGCCCGGCCCCGTCGCGGGCCTTGTCCGGGGCGAGCACGGGCAGCTGCGCCCGGTCGGCCAGCCGCGTGGCGGTGATCGGCAGCCGCATCGGCGCCGCGAACACCAGCCCGGTCAGCCCCCGCGAGGTGGCCTGCCGGATCGCCACGTCGACCTCGTACCCGGAGATGGACTCCGCGCCCAGGACCACGATCAGGCTGTCGGCCGGAACCCGCTCGATGGCGCCCAGCGTGTCGGCGCCCGCGACGTGCCGGATGGGCACCTCCGCCGCGGGCCCGGCGATCAGCGTCAGCCCGAACCTTGACTGGCGGCGCAACATCTCGGCGATCGTCTGTGGCATGACCACAGATTAGGGCGGAACCTTGTGATTGCGCCATATGGGATGCGGAGGGGCCGATGGCCATACTCATCCCATGCAGCTGACCGAGAGTGACCTTCCAGCGCTGGCGCGTGGCTGTGCCGTCTTGGGGACCGGTGGCGGCGGCTCGGTGGAGACCGCCATCCCCAGCGCCCTGCAGGCGCTGCGCGAGCACGGCCCCGTCCCGCTGGTACGGCTGGCCGACCTCGACGACGACGCGCTCATCGTCCCGATGTCCAGCATCGGCGCCCCCACCGTCGGGCACGAGATGCTCGCCAGCGCCGAACAGCCCAAGAGGCTGCGCGAGGAGGTCGAGCGCATCGCCGGGCGCCCGATCTCCGCGATCATGGCCGGCGAGATCGGCGGCAGCAACGGCGTCGAGCCGCTCGCCTGGGCGGCGCAGCTCGGCCTGCCGATGCTCGACGCCGACGGCATGGGCCGCGCCTTCCCCGAGCTTCAGATGGTCTCGATGCACGTGGCGGGCCTGACCTCCGACCTGGTGATCCTGGCCGACGTCGTCGGCAACGTGGCCGCGCTGCGCCCGATCGACGCGATCTGGTCCGAACGGCAGGCACGGGCGCTCTGCGTGGCCAGCGGCGCGAGCACGATGATGGCCAACTACCTGATGTCCGGCGCGCAGGCCAGGGGCGCGGTCATCGAGGGCAGCGTCTCGGCCGCGCTCGACATCGGGCGCGCCACCATCGGCCAGGCCGACCCGGTCGCCGCCCTCACCGAACGGCTGGCCGCCCGCCGCCTGCTCGACGGCAAGATCGTCGAGGTCGAGCGGAACACCGGCGGCGGCTTCGTCCGCGGCGCCGTCGTCGTCGACGGCACCGGCTCCTACGCGGGCCGCATGGTGCGCATCGAGATCCAGAACGAGAACCTCGTCGTCTTCGAGTCCGGCGAGGTGCTGGCCAGCGTCCCCGACCTGATCACCGTGGTCGACACCCAGACCGCCGAGGCGGTCTCGACCGAGACGCTGCGCTACGGCCAGCGGGTCAGCGTCCTGGCCTGGGCCTGCGACCCGCTCTGGCGTACCCCGGAGGGCATGGCCGTCGTGGGCCCGCGCGCCTTCGGCTACCACATCGACTACCGACCTGTTGAGGAGCACGTGCATGTCGGCTGATCCCAAGCGCGATCTGAAGATCGGCATCGACGTCGGCGGCACGAACACCGACGCCGTCGTGCTCGACCGGTCGGACGCCATCGTGGCCAGGACCAAGCAGCCGACCACGCGGGACGTCACCGACGGCATCCGCAGCGCGCTGGCGGTGGTGCTCGGCGAGCTCGGCGAGCGCGAGCGGCAGGTGGGCCGGATCATGCTCGGCACCACCCACGCCACCAACGCCGTCCTGCAGCGCCGGGGGCTGAGCCGGGTGGCGGTGATCCGTCTCGGGGCGCCCGCCGCCACCGCCGTGGCGCCGCTGACGACCTGGCCGGCGGACCTGCGCGAGGCGGTCGAGGCGGGGTCGGTGATGCTGGGCGGCGGCCACTTCGTCGACGGCTGGCCGATCGCCCCGCTCGACCGCGACGGCATCCGCCGCTTCCTGGGTTCGGTCGCGGGCCGGACGGAGGCGGTGGCGGTCACCGGCATCTTCAGCCCGGCCTCCGGCGAGCAGGAGCAGCACGTCGCCGAGATCGTCCGCGAGGAGCTCGGCGCCGACGTGGCGCTGTCGCTCAGCCACGAGATCGGCTCGCTCGGCCTGCTGGAGCGCGAGAACGCGACCGTGCTGAACGCCGCGCTCTACCGCGCGGCGGGCGAGGTGACCCGGGCCCTGGACGCCGTGCTCGCCGAGCGCGGCCTGGACGCGGCGGCCTTCTTCGCCCAGAACGACGGCACGCTGATGGCCCTGGAGTACGCCTCCCGCTACCCGGTGCTGACCATCGGCTCCGGCCCGGCCAACTCGATCAGGGGGGCGGCGTTCCTGTCCGGGGTGGACGAGGCCATCGTGGTCGACGTCGGCGGCACCTCCACCGACCTCGGCGTGCTGGTACGCGGCTTCCCCCGCGAGTCGTCGTTCGCCACCGACATCGGCGGCGTGCGCACCAACTTCCGCATGCCGGACATCCTCAGCGTGGCCGTCGGCGGCGGCACCATCGTCGGCGGCACCCCCGAGGAGCCGGTCGTCGGGCCGGTCTCGGTCGGCTTCCGCATCACCTCCGAGGGCCTGTCCTTCGGCGGAAGCACACCGACACTCAGCGACGCCGGATCCCTGGCGGGCCGGGTCGCGCTGGGCGACGGGCTCCGGCCCCCGGCGCGTACCCGGGCCCTGCTGGACTCCGCGCTGCGGGTGGCCGACGCGGTCATCAGCGACGCGGTTGACCAGATGTCGCTGGGCCGGCGCGACCGGCCCGTCGTCGCGGTCGGCGGCGGCGCGTTCCTCGTGCCGGACGTCGTGACCGGCGCCGCCAAGGTGCTGCGTCCCGACAACGCGGACGTGGCCAACGCCGTGGGCGCGGCCATCGCCCTGGTCAGCGGCAGGTGGGAAACGCTGGCCCCGGCCGGCGAAGGCCGTAAGCAGGCCATCGAAGAGGCAAGTGAGAAGGCGGTCCACCGGGCCGTCCAGGCGGGGGCCGACCCCGCCACGGTGCAGGTGGTCGAGATCACCGAGACACCCCTGTCATACCTGCACGAGCCGGCGGTCCGCGTCAACGTCAAGGCCGCGGGCCGGCTGGGCTGGTTGTGAATCGGACATTAGGGATCGGCCTTTAGGAATCGGCCTTTAGGGATCGGAAAGGAATGCCATGTCCAAATCTCGTCGCCGGCGTGCGGCTCAGGTGTGGTGTGCCGTAACAGTGCTGGCCGCGGTGGCCACCGGGTGCGGCTCGGACGCCAAGCCCGCCGCCTCGTCCCCCTCCACCAGCGGCATCCTGAGCGTCGGCGTCACCGCCTCACTGGGCCGGATGACCTCGCTCAACCCCCTGGCCGACAACCTCTACGGTTCGTGGATCGCCCGGCAGCTGATCTATCCCGCGCTCGTCCAGCTCAACGGCACCAAGCTGGAGCCGTCATGGGCGAGCAAGTGGGACGTCTCCGAGGGCGGCCGCGTCTACACCTTCCACCTGCAGCCCGGCACCTGGTCCGACGGCAAGCCCCTCACCGCGCACGACGCCGCCTGGACGGCGAACTTCGAGCTGAAGCACGCCAGTGACGCCGCCGGTCTGGTCTCCTTCGCCCTCGAAGGGGTGAAGAGCGTCAAGGCCACCGACGACAAGACCCTGGTCGTCACCTACGCCGAGGCGATGCCCGAGAGCGTGCTCACCCTGCTGGCCAACTTCCACGTGCTGCCCAAGCACGTCTACGAGCCGCACGCGGGCGGCGACGGCTCGAAGATCCTGGCCTTCCGCCCGGAGGACAAGCTTCCCGCGGTCTCGGGCGGGCCGTTCACGGTGACCGAGTTCGCCGGCGACGGCACCACGATCTTCGAGCCCAACAAGGGCTACTTCGGCACCCCGCCGAAGGTCGGCGCCGTGGGCCTGCAGGTCTTCCAGAACGACGAGGGCCTGGCCCAGGCCCTGCGCGCCGGGACCGTCGCCTGGGGCTACGGCGGCGGCTCCGCCGTGGCCGCCTCGGTCAAGGGCGCCGCCGGCCTGAAGGTGGCCGCCTCCCCCTCCCAGGAGGTCGCCATGCTCAACATCAACACCAACCCCAAGAAACGCGACAACCCCGAGCTGAAGCAGGTCCAGGTCCGCGAGGCGATGTCGCTGGCGCTCGACCGCGCCGAACTCGTCGAGGTCGTGCTCAACGGGTACGGCAGGCCCGGCCGCAGCGTCCTGGCCCCCTTCCAGGACGAGTGGATCCCCAAGGACCTTCAGGCCGACCCGCACGACCCGGCCAAGGCCAATGGCATCCTCGACGGTCTCGGCTACAAGCGCGGCGCCGACGGCATCCGCGTGACCCCGGCCGGCGACCGCATGTCCTACTCCGTCGTGGTCTGGAAGGAGATCAGCCGCGTGGCCGAGATCCTGCAGAAGAACCTGGCGGAGGTCGGCATCGAGCTGAAGCCCGACATCGCCGCCGACTACACGGCCGCCGTCACCAAACCCGACGGCAAGTACCTGGACTTCGACCTGGCCTACTCCTACTGGACGCTCTCCCCCGACCCGGGCGGCACGCTGAGGGTCTACAGCTGCGACAGCTGGGGCAGCGTCAACTTCGCCGGGTTCTGCGACAAGGACTACGACACGCTGCTCACCAAGCAGCGCGGCATGCTCGACCCGGCCGAGCGGACCGCGGCCGTCGGCACGCTGCAGAAGACGCTCCTGCGCGACACGCGGGCCGTCCTGCCGCTCTACCACGCCGAGACCGTGCACGTCGTCCGCCAGGACTGGGCCGGCATCGAGACCCAGCGCTTCGGACCGGGTCTCTGGACCCAGATCCACCGCGTGTCATGAACCGGGGCGGTTACCTGGTCCGGCGCCTCGCCTCGGCCCTCGCCACCGTCGCGGCGGCGGCCGTGATCAACTTCGTGCTCTTCCGGGCCGCGCCGGGTGACGCGGCCACGCAGTACCAGATGTGCCGGACCTGCAGCGCCGAGTTCCGCGACTACCTGCGCGCGGAGCTCGGCCTGGACCGGCCGCTGCTGGAACAGTTCTGGCTGTACGTCACCGCGCTGCTGCGCGGGGACCTCGGCCACTCCTTCCAGACGCGGCGGCCGGTGTGGGACGAGCTGGCGGGCCCGCTGGCCAACACGCTGCCGATGGTCGGGCTCGGGCTGGCCTTCGGGCTCGCGCTCGGCCTGGTCATCGGGGTCGTCGCGGCCTGGCGGCGGGGCACGGCGGCCGACTGGGCGCCGCTGTCGGCCTCGATGTTCCTGTCGGTGCTGCCCATCCAGTGGATCGGGCTGATGTTGCTGCTGCTGTTCGGCGGCGCGCTGCCGACCGGCGGCATCTCCGACCCGTACCTGCGCTTCAGCGATCCGACGTGGTGGCAGGTGCTGGGCGACCGGCTGGAGCACCTGGCGCTGCCGTCGCTGGCGATCGGGCTGGCCTGGTGCGGCTCGTGGGCGCTGATCGCGCGCTCGGCGCTGGTCGGGGCGCTCGGCGAGGACTACATCCTCACCGCGCGCGCCAAGGGCCTGACGAGCTGGCGGATCGTCCGCCGCTACGCGCTGCCGAACTCGCTGCTGCCGATCACCACGCTGATCTTCCTCACGTTCGGCTACATCGTGGCCGGGTCGTTGCTGGTGGAGACCGTGTTCTCCTATCCGGGCATCGGGCTGGCCCTCTACCAGGCGGTCCAGAACCGCGACTACGCCGTGCTCCAGGGCGGGTTCCTGCTCCTGACGGCGGCGATCGTGGTCGCGAACCTGCTGGCCGACCTGCTCTATCTCAAGCTCGATCCGAGGATCAGGACATGAACGTGCTGCGCAGGTATCCGGGCGGCGCGCTCGGGGCGGTCATGCTCGCCGCGATCGTCGTCCTGGCCGTGCTCGCCCCGTGGATCGCGCCCTACGCGAGCCACGAGAAGGTCGGCGCGGTCTACCAGCCGCCCTCGGCGGCGCATCCGCTCGGCCTGGACGACGCCGGCATCGACATGGTGACGCTCCTGCTCTGGGGCGCCCGCACGTCGCTGCTGGTCGGGTTCGCCGCCGCGCTCATCGCCGTCGTGGTCGGCGGCGTGATCGGCCTGACCGCGGGGTACGCGGGCGGGCGCACCGACACCGTGCTGATGCGGCTGACCGACTACATGCTGGTGATCCCCGACATCCCGCTGCTGCTGATCGTCGCGGCGGTGTGGGGGCGCAGTATGACCGGCGTCGTGGCCATCATCGGGCTGCTGTCGTGGCCCCGGCTGGCGCGGGTGGTGCGCGCGGAGGCGCTGAGCGTGCGCGAACGCGCGTACGTGAAAAGGGCGCTGACCATCGGCGCGGGGAACCTGCGGATCGTGGCGACCCACGTGCTTCCGCACGTCGTGCCGCTGCTGCTGACGCTGGCGATCTTCGCGGTGGGCAACGCCATCCTGGTCGAGACCGCCATCGCCTTCCTCGGCCTCGGCGACCCGTCGGCCCTGTCCTGGGGGCGGCTCATCCAGAACGCCTTCGCCGGGCAGGCCGTCTCCCGCGACGCCTGGTGGGCGATCGTGCCGCCCGGTCTGGCGGTCGGCTGCCTGATCCTGGCGTGCACGCTCATCGGCCGGGCGCTGGAGGACCACCTCAACCCCCGGTTGCGCGCCGGGCATCTGTCGGTGCGGACCTTCCGCCTGGCTCCGGTTCCGTCGGGAGGTGAGCGCTGATGTCCGCTCCGCTGCTGGAGGTCCGCGACCTGCACGTCTGGTTCGACCTGCCCCAGGGCAGGGTGCACGCGCTGCGCGGCCTGGACGTCACGGTCGGCGCGGGCGAGGGCCTGGGCCTGGTCGGCGAGTCGGGCTGCGGCAAGACCACCGCGATCCTGGCCATGATGGGACTGCTGCCGCCCTCGGCGACGGTCGCCGGGCAGGTCCTGCTCAACGGCGAGAACATCCTGGCCAAGGGCGAGGCGAGCGTACGCCGGCACCGCTGGACCGACCTGGCCATGGTCTTCCAGGGCGCCATGAACGCCTTCAGCCCGGTCGCCACCGTCGGCGCCCAGATCGCCGAGCCGATGCGCCTGCACCGCGTCGCCGAGGGCAAGCGGGCCACGGCCCGCGTACGCGAGCTGCTGGAACTCGTCGGCATCCACCCCGACAAGGCGAGCCGCTACCCGCACGAGTTCTCCGGCGGCATGCGCCAGCGCGCGGCCATCGCGATGGCGCTGGCCTGCGAGCCGAAGGTGCTGCTCGCCGACGAGCCCACCACCGCCCTGGACGTGATCGTGCAGGCCCAGGTGCTCGACCTGCTGGACCGGCTGCGCACGGAGCTGGGGCTGGCGGTCGTCCTGGTCACCCACGACCTGCCCGTGGTCGGCCGCGTGTGCGGGCGGGCCGCGGTCATGTACGCGGGCCGGGTGGCCGAGAACGCCGACATCGGCGACCTGCACCTGCGCCCCGGCCATCCCTACAGCCGCGCGCTGTTCTCCGGCGGCGCCATCGCCGGCGCGCCGCCGCGCCTGGACGAGGAGTGGCCGGGCTGCGCGTTCGCGCCGCGCTGCGAGCACGCCGAGGACCGCTGCCGCACCCAGGCGCCGCGGCTGGTCCCGCTCGGCGCGCGGCAGTCCAGCGCCTGCCATCTCGCCGCATCGATCGCCGGAGGTACGGCATGAGCCTGCTCGAAGTCGACGGCCTGGCCACGCACTTCCGCCTGCGCGGACGGCCGCGCCGGGTGGTGCGCGCGGTGGACGGCGTCTCCTTCACCGTCGGGCCCGGCGAGCTGCTGGCCCTGGTGGGCGAGTCCGGGTCGGGCAAGACGACCACCGCCCAGTCGGTGCTGCGGATGGCCGACCCCACCGCGGGCACGGTCAGGTTCGCCGGCCAGGACATCACCGGCCTGAGCAGGCGCCGGCTCAAACCGGTACGCCGCCGCATGCAGGTCGTCTTCCAGGACCCCTACGAGTCGCTGGACCCGCGCTTCCGCATCGGCCGCTCGGTGGCCGAGCCGCTGGCCGTCCACGGCGTCGGCACCCGCGCCGAACGCCGCGGCCTGGTCCTGGCCGCCCTCGAACGCGCCGGCCTGTCACCGGCCGCCGCCTTCGCCGACCGCTTCCCGCACGAGCTGTCCGGCGGCCAGCGGCAGCGGGCGGCCATCGCCGCCGCCCTGGTCCTGGAGCCCGACCTGCTGGTCGCCGACGAGCCCGTCTCGATGCTGGACGTGTCCGTACGCGCCGGGGTGCTGGCGTTGTTCGACGAGCTGCGGGCCGCCGGCCTGGGCATCCTGATGATCACGCACGACCTGTCCACGACGGCCGCGCACGCCGACCGGATCGCGGTCATGTACCTGGGCCGCATCGTCGAGGAAGGACCCGCGGCCGAGGTCATCGCCAACCCGGTCCACCCCTACACGCGCGCGCTGGTCGCCGCCGTCCCCCGGGCGGGCGAGGAACGCCGCCCGATCCCCATCAAGGCCGGTGAGCCGCCGGACCCGGCCGCCATCCCCGCCGGGTGCCGCTTCCATCCGCGCTGCCCGGTCGCGCGGGAGGAGTGCCGCCGCGACGATCCGGCCCTGGCCGTGGTCTCCGGGGCGCATCGTGCCGCGTGCCCGGTGAACCTGCCGCCTGCCGTACCGACCGAGGAGGAGCAGTGCGCCCCGTCCCGTCCCCGATGAACCCGCCCCCCGTCCTCGCCGCCGGCCTCGACGAGATCGTGGTGTCCGCGCTGGCCCGCCACCGGGTGCCCGGCTGCTCGGTCGCGATCGCGCACGGCGGGCGGCACTGGACCGGCGCGTACGGCCTGGCCAGGACCGACCCCGAGCAGCCGTTCCTGCCGCAGACGCGGATCCCGGTCGCCTCGATGACCAAGCCGTTCACCGCCACGGCGGTCCTGGCGCTGGCCGAGGCCGGTGCCGTCGACCTGGACCAGCCGGTACGCCGCTACCTGCCCGGCTTCCGCGTCGCCGACGACTCGGCCACCGCGTCGGTGACCGTGCGGCACCTGCTCACCCATCTGACGGGCTGGCTGGGCGACGAGCCCGAGTTCGTCACCGACCGGGGGGACGGCGCGCTGGCCGCGCAGGTGGCCGCCTTCTCGGCGCTGCCGCAGTTCCTGCCGCCCGGCACGACCTTCTCCTACTGCAACACCGGCCTGGACGTGGCCGGGCGGCTGGTCGAGGTGGTGAGCGGGCAGAGCTACGAGTCGTTCGTCGAGGACCGCGTCCTGACCCCGCTCGGCATGACCGGCTCGACCTTCTTCGCCGAACGCGTGGTCTCCCAGCCCGCCGCCGCCGGCCACACCCGCGAGGACGACGGCGCCCCGTACCCGGTCCAGGACGCGTGGCTGCTTCCCCGCGGCGTCAACCCCTCCGGCGGCCTGATCTCCACGGCCGGCGACCAGCTGCTCTGGATGCGCTGGTGGCTGGGCGAGCTGGACGTGGCCGGGCCGCTGTCGCCGCGTACCCGCGAGGCGATGATCTCCGACCCGGTGCCCGTGCGGGCGGGACAGGCCGCGACCGGGCTCGGCTGGCACCTCGACTACCTGCCGCGCGGGGCGTCGCGGGTGAGCGCCGTCTACCACGAGGGCAGCCTGCACGGCACCGCCACCGTCTGCCGCTTCGTGCCCGAGGCGGACCTCGCGGTGGTGGTGCTCACCAACGCCGACGACGGGCAGCTGGCCTACCGGGAGATCAGCGACGCGCTGCTGGCCGAGCTGGCCGGGATCGGCAAACCCGACCGGAAGGTCTTCCGGGACACCGGCGAACGAGAGCTCACCCCCTACGCGGGCGCCTACAGCACCCCCGAGCGGCAGGACACGTCCTCGCGCGTCGAGGTCACCGCCGGGCCGGGCACCCTGCGCCTGCGGGTGTCGACCGTCCACTACGACCGGCCGCTGGAGATGGGCGCGGGCCGCGTCGAGGCCGACGAGTTCGCGCTCCTGGACGGCCCGTGGCGCGACGAGCCCCTCGCGTTCCTGCGTGAACCCACCGGCGGCCTGCTCGGGCTCCGTATCGCCGGCCGTGTCTTTCTCTACCAAGGAGGTACCGCGTGAAGCGCCGCCTGACGCTCGACGACCTGTGGGACTTCGCGATCCCCAGCTCCCCCGCCCTGTCCCCCGACGGCTCGCGCGTCGTCTACGCGCTGCGCACCGCCGAGCGCGAGCCCGACCGCAACGTGCGCGCGCTGTGGATCGTCGGCACCGCCGGTACGGCGGGGCCGCGCCGGCTGACCAACGGCCCGTCCGACGGCGCGCCGGCCTGGTCGCCGGACGGCTCCCGGCTGGCGTTCCTGCGCGAGGGCCAGCTGTTCGCCCTGCGCCCGGACGGCGGCGAGCCGGAGCGGCTCACCGACCTGCCGCTCGGCGCCGGAGCGCCCCGCTGGAGCCCGGACGGCCGGCGGATCGCCTTCTCCGCGGCGGTACGCGTGGCCGAATCCTGGCCGGGCGGCCCCGTGGTCGTCGACCGGCTCGGCTACAAGGCCGACGGCGCCGGGCTGCGCGCCACCGTCCGGAGCCAGGTGCACGTCCTCGACGTGGACACCGGCGAGGTGCGGCAGATCACCTCCGGCGACTGGGACGCCGGCGAGCCCGCCTGGTCACCGGACGGAACCCGGCTGGCCTACACCTCGGGGGCCGGGCAGAACGCCGACCTGACGCTGACGGCGGCGCCGTACGTGGTGGACCTCGACGGCGGGCGGCCGCGGCCGGTCGGCGACGAGAAGGGCTGGTTCGGCGGCGTCCACTGGTACCCGGACGGCTCGGCGCTGCTCGCGGTCGGCCTGCCGGAGGTGCGCATCGGGCACACGCGGCTGGTGAAGCTCCCCCTGGACGGCGGCCCGCCCGTCGACCTGACCCGGGACCTGGACCGCAACGTCATGCCGGGCGGCCCGGAGTGGCCCGGCGGCGCCCCCCGCTTCACCCGCGACGGCGCGCACGTGCTCTTCTGCGCCCGCGAGCGCGGCAGCACCCTGCTGTACCGGGTGCCCGCGGACGGCGGCCGTCCGGAACCGGTCCTGACCGGCAGCGTCTCCGGACTGAGCACCTCCCCCGGCGACGTAACCGCGGTCGTCACCGTCACCACGCGCTCCCACGGCGAGATCGCGCTGGCCGACCTGGAGACCGGGCAGGTGCGTGAGCTGACCGCGCACACCGCGACCGCGCTGCCGGACGTGGAGTTCATCCAGCCGCAGGAGCGGGAGTTCACGATCGGCGACGGGAGCACCGTCCACGGCTGGATCCTGCGCGAGCCCGGCGCCACCGGCGCGGGACCGCTCCTGCTGGACGCGCACGGCGGCCCGCACCTGGCCTGGGCGCCCCACCTCGAACCCGCCCACCCCTACCACCAGCTACTGGCCGCCCAGGGCTGGACCGTGCTCCTGCTCAACCCGCGCGCCAGCGACGGCTACGGCGAGGACTTCTACGCCGCCAGCGTCGGCCGCTGGGGCACGGGCGACGAGCGCGACTTCCTCGACCCCGTGGAACAGCTCATCGACGAGGGTGTGGCCGACCCCGACCGGCTGACGATCTGCGGCTACAGCTACGGCGGCTTCACCACCTGCCACCTGACCACGCGTACCGACCGCTTCGCCGCCGCCGTGGCCGGAGGGCCGGTGACCAACCTGCTCAGCATGTCCGGCAGTTCCGACGACAGCCACGTCTTCGCCGCGCTGGAGTTCGGCGGCGACGTCTACGCCGGGGGCGAGCTCCTGCGGGCGCAGTCGCCCATCGAGCGCGTACGGCACGTGCGCACCCCGACCCTGCTCGTGCACGCGATCAACGACGACCGCTGCCCGGTGGGCCAGTCGGAGGAATGGTTCACGGCACTGCGCACGCTCGGCGTCCCCACCGAAATGGTCCTCTACCCCGACGAGTCCCACCAGTTCCTGGTAGACGGCCGCCCCTCGAACCGGGTGGACTACAGCCGCCAGATCGTCCGCTGGCTCACCACCCACGTCCACTGACACCTCAGACCGGCGCGGATGCCACCCGGCCGGGCGCCGGGTCCCGGGCGGGCTCGGCTATCCGGCCGGTTGGCTCGACTCGGGTGTGGGCTCGTCGGTGGGCTGCTGGGTGCCCTGTCCGGTGACCTTGACGTAGGTGGCGTCGCCCTTGAGGTTCTGGTGGATCACCAGGGTCGCCGAGCCGCTCGATCCGGTGCTCGCCGGAGCGAACCACACCTTGAGCGCGCACTCGTCATCGACGTCGAGAGCCTGGCCGGCGCAGGCGTTGTCGTGCTGGAAATCGCCGGGGTTGTCGCCCTCGAACTCGATGTCGGTGATTTTCAGCGTGGCCGTTCCCGTGCTCAGCACCCGCACTTCTTGCGCGCAGCTGTCGCCCTCGCAGGAAAAGGTCAGTGATTTCGGTGTCACGGCGATGCCAGGGGCTTTTTTCGGCCCGCCGGGAAAGCTCTCACGTACCGTTTCGCGTTGCGTTTGCGCGCTTCCCGTTTCTCCGGAGCCCCAGGGCAGCGGCACCTGACGGGACGTGATCAGTGCGCCGGTGATCGTCGCCGCGGCGGCGATCAATGCCGCGGCGATCGCCACACCTCGGGTCGACATGATGCCCCTCCGAACGTTGCCACGAATCCGGCGGATTCAGTTTTCCGACGTCGAAGGCGCGGCGTCCGCACGTTTGTCCGGCCGCGCCTTGAGCGCATTCTCGCTTTTCGCCGGGGCCCGCGAATGAGTAGGCCCTACTCATTCCGCCCGGCGCCGGCGGGCGAACCACGCCCGCGACGACGGCGGCACGAACAGCAGGACGATGACGGCGGCGCCGGCCAGCGCCATCACGGACGCGCCCGCGAGGACGGCGGGCGGCGCGCCCGTGCCCGCCAGCGCGTCGGCCAGCGTGGTGCCCCCGTACAGGACGACGAAGGCGCCGAAGAAGGCGGCCAGGAGGCGGGGGCCACGCCATCCCGGCCACAGTCCGCGGGCGATCGCCGCGCCGAGGAGGCCGAAGGCCACCGGCAGGACTGCGCTGCGCGGCAGGCCGCCCGCGATCAGGAGGGCGCCGGTGCCGAGGAGCAGCGCGGCGACGACGCCGACGGCGACCACCGCGCCGATCACGGGCGCCGGGGGCAAACGTTCGCTCATGACACCAACATGGCCGGGACGGGCCGGGGTGAAACCTGTTTCATGACCTCCTCCAGAACGAATGTTTACTCATGGAGTTGATCTTGTTAGTATCGGGTTTCTTATCGGTGATGATGGATTTTGACACCATAGACAGAATCCTCGGCGCGCCACCCGCATATCCGGCATGGCGGGTCGCGCATATGGCCGCGAAGGCGGGGATATTGGCCACCTGGTTGTCCTCGGCGCAGGCCCGGGACATCGAGCTCACCGGCGCGGCGACGGCCTATCTGGAACGGGCCCGCCGCCGGGTCGCCGAGCTGGCCAGAGTGGGTGAGGAACAGGCCGCGGCGCACGGGCTGACCGTGCTCAAGGGGCGCAGGATCGCCGCCCACATGCCCGGATGGATGCTGCGCCAGTCGGGGGACGCCGACCTGGTCGCGCCCGGCGAGGAGGCGCTGTGGCGCTGCGTCCTGGACCTGTCGGCGCGTTATGACGCCGTCCCGCAGGGCGTGAGCGTCATGGACGGAGAATTCGGACGGCATATCTGCGTGGCCATGAAGTGGCCGGCCGAGGAACCCCATCTCGACAAACCGATGGGCGCCGACGTCTCCACCTGTGCGTTCACCGGCGACCTGAAGGGAGTTCCGGTAAGGGCCGTTCCGCCGGAACATGATGATTTATGCGGACTGTTCGCCGTGGCCGAGGAAAGGTTCCAGCGCAAATTCCGGATTAAGGACCTCCTCGACTTTTCGGTGCTCGCCGGCCTCGCCGAGCGGCGTCTGGGCGACGCGCTGGTGAGCGTGGTCCGCGAGCACGCCGAGGCGCTCGCGCTCGCCCCCGAGCTGCGCGCGCTCATCAGGAAGACCGAGCCCTGGTCACCCCTCTCGCGCCGCTGGCGCGCGACCCTGGACGAACTAGGCCCACCGGCCAAGGCCGAGAAGGCGCGCAGGCGGCCCGGCCGGGCGGGGGTCGCGCGGGTGCGGTTCGGCTTCCCGCTGGACACCGTGCCGAGCCGCGAGATGCGGGCCACCGTCCACCGCAGGGCGGGCGGCGACGTCGCCACCACCCCGCTCGGCAGCTGCCTGCTGGTCGAGACCCCCGTGCTCACCGAGGACGTCGTGGCCGAAGCCCTCGGCCACGCACGGACACTCGCCGCAGAAGGAGGTGAATCCCATGCGTCACATCGTGACCGCTGAATTCAAGATCATGACCACTGTCACGGTCAAACCCGGCAAGTAGCGCGACGGCGGGACGCTCCTCGGGCCGCTGGGGAGCGACCGCCCCTCGTCACCCCCTGGAGATCACGCATGACGGCAGGCTCATACCCCTTCGGCCCACCCGACCTGCTGCGCCTTCATCCCCGTTTCGCGCAGTTGCGCGACAGCGAGCCGCTCTCGCGGGTCCGGATGCCCTACGGCCGCGAAGGCTGGCTCGCGACCCGCTACGAGGACGTGCGCGCGATCATCTCCGACCCCCGCTTCAGCCGGGCGCGGGCGGCCGGCGCCGACGTGCCGCGTATGACGCCCCTGCCCGGCGGCGCCGGCTCCATGGCGATGATGGACGCGCCCGAGCACACCCGGATGCGCCGCCTGGTCTCCAGGGCGTTCTCCCTGCGGCGGATCGAGGAGCTGCGGCCCTCGGTGACCGCCCGCGCCGAGACGCTCCTGCGCGACCTGCGCCCGCCCGCCGACCTCATGCGGGACTTCGGCACGCCGCTCGCGCTGATGACGATCTGCGACATGCTCGGCGTCCCGTACGGCGAGCGCGACCGGTTCGGCGGCTGGGCGGAGGTCGTGGTGACCACCACCGCCTACACCGCCGAGGAGGTCGAGCGCGTCCTGGGCGAGTTCGCCCAATATCTGCTGGAACTGGTCGAGCGGCGGCGTGCCGTACCGCGAGACGACCTGCTGAGCGAGCTCGTGCACGCCCGCGACAGCGAGCGGCGCCTCAGCGAGCAGGAGCTGGTCACCTTCCTCGGCAGCTCGCTGACCACCGGCCAGGACAACGTGGCCAAGCAGGTCGGCAACATGGCCTACACGCTGCTGACCGAGCCCGGCCTCTACCGCGACCTGGTCGAACGGCCCGGCGCGATCCCGGGCGCGGTCGAGGAACTGCTGCGCTACCTCGTCATCAGCCCCGGCCTCGGCATCGCCAGGATCGCCACCGAGGACGTCGAGATCGGCGGGCGGACCATCCGCGAGGGCGAGGCGGTGCTCGTCTCCTTCGCCTCGGCCAACCGCGACCCCGTCGCCTTTCCCGATCCCGACCGGATCGACGTGGAGCGTGAGGGCGGCGCGCACCTGACGTTCGGGCCGGGGCTGCACCACTGCCTGGCCGCCTCGCTGGTGCGGATGGAACTGCAGGAGGCGGTCCGGGCGCTCGTGCGCGTCTGTCCCGATCTGCGGCTGGCCGTACCGGAGGAGGAGGTCGAGTGGCTGACCACGGCGATCACGATCGGACCGGTGCGGCTGCCGGTGCGGTGGTGAGTCTCTGGCGGCACGCCGACTTCGTGCGGCTGTGGTCGGCGAACACCGTCAGCCAGCTCGGCAGCCGCGCCGGCGCGATCGCCGTCCCGCTGGTGGCGGTCACCGCGCTGGCGGCCACGCCCCTGGAGATGGGGCTGCTCAACGCCGCGGGCACGGTCGGCGCGCTGCTGTTCGGGCTGCCCGCGGGCGCCTGGGTGGACCGGATGCGGCGCCGGCGCGTCCTGCTCACCGCCGACGTCACGCGGGCGCTGCTGCTCCTGTCGATCCCCCTCGGGTACGCCGCGGGGGTGCTCACCGTCTGGCAGCTCCTGGCCGTCGCCCTGCTGGTGAGCATCGGGACGATCTTCTTCGACGTGGCCCACCTGGCGTATGTGCCGGCGCTGGTCGAGCGTGAGCGGCTGATCGAGGCCAACGCCAAGCTGCAGGCCAGTTACTCCGTCGCCGTGGTGACCGGGCCCAGCCTCGGCGGGCTGATCGCGGGGCTGGCCGGGGCGGCCGCGACGGTGTCGGTCACCGCGGTGACGTTCCTGACCTCGGCCGGGCTGCTGCGCCGTATCCGCACCCCCGACCCCGCGCCCGCGGCGGCGAGCGGGCAGGGGACGCTCGCCGACATCGGCGAGGGGCTGCGCTATCTGCTGCGTGACCCGGCGCTGCGCGCGATCGGCTTGTGCACCGGCAGCGTCAACCTGTTCATGTCGATGGTCGCGGCGCTGCTGGTGCTGTTCCTGACCCGCGAGCTGGGGCTTTCGCCGGTGATGACCGGTCTGGTGGCCGCCGCGTCCGGCGCGGGCGGGGTGCTCGCGGCCGTGACCGTCAAGAGGTGGACGCGCGCGTTCGGTCCCACCCGCACGATCGTGCTGTCGCTGCTGCTCACCGAGCCGCTCGGCGTGCTGATGGCGCTGTCCTCGCGGGGCTGGGGGGTCGCGTTGTTCGTCTGCGGCTGGTTCGCCTGCGGGTACGGCGGGACGCTCTACAACGTCGTCCAGGTCAGCTACCGCCAGAGCGCCTGCCCCGATCATCTGCTCGGCCGGGTCCAGGCGGCCAACCGGTTCCTGGCCTTCGCCATGGCCCCGGCCGGCGGGCTGCTGGGCGGCGCGCTGGGCACCTGGCTGGGCGTGCGGCCCACCATCCTGATCGGCGTCCTGGGCGCGGTCGCCTCGACGCTGTGGCTGATCCTGTCGCCGCTGCGGCGGGCGAGCGGCACGCCGTCAGCCGCCTGAGCCCGTTCACACTGCCGCGTCGCCGCCGTCGAGCACCAGGTCGGCGCCGGTCATCCAGGACGACTCGTCCGAGGCCAGGAACACGGCGGCGCCCGCGAAGTCGGCCGGGCGGCCGGGACGGCCCAGCGGGATGTCCTTGCTGCGCTCGTGCCACAGGTCGGGGTCGTCGCGCCACTGCGGGGAGTTGGCCTTGGTGGCGGTCAGGCCGGGAGAGATCGTGTTGACCCGGATGCCGTACCGCGCCAGCTCGTACGCGGCGCTGCGGGTCAGCATCGACAGCCCGGCCTTGCTGGACTGGTAGTGGGCCATCGCGCTGACCGCCTTGAAGGCGCTGATGGAGCTGATGTTGATGACGCTGCCCGGCGCGCCCTCCTCGCGCAGCCGCGCGGCGAAGGCCTGGGTGGCGAAGAAGGGGAAGCGCAGGTTGACCGCCATCACCCGCTCGTACTCCTCCGGCGTGAGGTCCAGGAACCCGGTCCTGGTCATCGTGGCGGCGTTGTTCACCAGGACGTCGGCGACTCCCAGCGCCCGGCCCGCGGCCTCCATCAGTTTCCGGACGCCGCCGGGGTCGGCGCCGTCCAGCAGCATGTAGTGCGCCCGCACGCCGTACCCGCGTAGCTCGGCGAGGGTGTCGCGGGCCGCCTCCTCGTCGCGCAGTGCGGTGAGGAACACCTCGCAGCCCTCGCGGGCGAAGGCCACGGCGATGGCCCGCCCGATGCCGTTGGCGCCGCCGGTGACGATGGCCCGCCGCCCTTTCAACCTGTCCATGTGTCCGCCCGTCCGCCGTAGAAGATCGTTTGACGACACCCTAGCCGCCCGGAACTCCGACAATCAGAATCGTCTTGACAAAAGTTTTTGTCGAAGGAATGCTCGGAGGCATGAACAGAACCCTTCTGATGTGCGGCGTCCTCGCCGGCCCCCTCTACGTCCTGGTCTCCCTGGCCCAGGCCCTCACCCGTGAGCCGTTCGACCTCACCCGCCACGCCGCCAGCCTGCTGAGCAACGGCGACCTCGGCTGGATCCAGATCGCCAACTTCGTGATCACGGGGGCGCTCGTGATCGCCTTCTCGTACGCGCTCAAGCGGCCCTGGGCCCCTGGCTCATACGCGTCTACGGCCTCGCCCTCATCGGCGCCGGGGTCTTCGTCGCCGACCCCGCGCTCGGCTTCCCCGCCGGCACCCCCGACGGCCCGCCCGCCGCCATCACCTGGCACGGCATGCTGCACTTCGTCGCCGGCGGCATCGGCTTCCTGTGCATGATCGCCGCCTGCCTGCTCCACGCCCGCCGCCACGCCGCCGAGCGCCGGACCGGCTGGGCCCTCTTCTCCGCGCTGACCGGCGTGCTGTTCCTCGCCGCCTTCGCCGGCATCGCCTCCGGCAACGCCTCCGCCCTGATCAACGTGGCCTTCGCGCTGGCCGTGGTGCTGTCGTGGTCCTGGATCGCCGCCACCGGCCTGCGCTTCCTGCGCGAGGCCCGGTGAACCCCGCCGCGCCACAGGCACGGCGGGGCCCCGCGGGTCAGACCGAGTACCTGCAGAGCAGCGCCTGGCTCACCCCCTGGGAGTAGCCGATGAAGTTCCACGTCGGGTGGAAGTACACGCAGGCCTGGCCCGGGTTGCCCGCGCCCGTGAAGACCAGGCCGGGCGTGCCGAAGCGGTAGCAGTTGAGCCAGCCGTTGTAGAAGCCGATCCCCGAGGTGGGGTTGACCTGGGCGGCGCAGTACCCGCCGAGGGTCAGCGGGCTGAAGACGTCCTCGACGACGGCGGTGGCATGAGCCTGGGCGGGGGCGGCGGACAGGGCGAGCAGGGCTGCGGAGGCGAGCACGGCGAGACGACGGAGCATGGAACCTCCATGGACCAGGGGGAATGGTGCTTGATCGCAGTATTAAATAGGAAACTTTCCTATGCAATAGATGACTTTCCGGATGCACCGGCGCATCGGCGCGGCCTCGACCAGAATGGGACACCGGGCGTTCACGGATGGTGCCTACTCTCGGGTTTTGACACCCCCGGCCAGGAAAGGGTCACACCGATGAAGAGACGCAACTTCCTGCGTGCCTCGGTACTCGGCGCCGGCACCATGGCGCTGCCCTTCACCCTCTGGGAAGGCACGGCGCTGGCCGCGCCCGCCCAGAACGCGCCAAGCCCCTACGGCCCGCTGGGCTCCGCGGACGCCAACGGCATCCTGCTGCCCGCCGGCTTCACCAGCCAGGTGATCGCCCGCTCCGGCCAGACGGTCCCCGGCACCTCCTTGACCTGGCACAACGCCCCCGACGGCGGCGCCTGCTTCGCCGACGGCGCGGGCTGGATCTACGTCTCCAACTCCGAGATCAACCCCGGCGGCGGCGCCTCGGCGATCCGCTTCAACTCCTCCGGAGCCGTGCAGTCGGCCCAGCGCATCCTCACCGGCACCCGGCAGAACTGCGCGGGCGGCAAGACGCCGTGGAACACCTGGCTGTCGTGCGAGGAGGTGAGCCGCGGGTTCGTCTACGAGTCCTATCCCTTCGGCGGCGCCGCCGTACAGCGGGGCGCCATGGGGCGGTTCAAGCACGAGGCCGCGGCCGCCGACCCGGTCCGCCGGGTGATCTACCTGACCGAGGACGAGAGCAACGGCAGGTTCTACCGCTTCGTCCCCACGACCTGGGGTGACCTGTCCAGCGGCACCCTGCAGGTACTCGTCGCCGGGTCTTCCACCTCGGGCTCCTTCAGCTGGGCGAACGTCCCCGACCCCGACGGCTCCCCCACCGCCACCCGCAGCCAGGTCTCCGGCTCCAAGTCCTTCAACGGCGGCGAGGGCTGCCACTACGCCGACGACACCGTCTGGTTCACCACCAAGGGCGACAACCGGCTCTGGCAGCTCAACCTGGCGAACAACACCTACGAGCTGGCCTACGACGACAGCCTGGTCAGCCCCGGCAGCCCGCCCCTGACCGGCGTCGACAACGTGACCGGCTCGACCGGCGGCGACCTGTACGTGGCCGAGGACGGCGGCAACATGGAGATCTGCATGATCACCCCGAACGACCAGATCTCGGTGTTCCTGCGCATCAGCGGCCAGGGCTCGTCGGAGATCACCGGCCCGGCGTTCAACCCCGCGGGCAACCGCCTGTACTTCTCCTCCCAGCGCGGCACCAGCGGCTCGTCCTCCGGCGGCATCACCTACTGCGTGACCGGCCCGTTCCGTCCCTGACCCGTACGGCGGGCAGTCC
>NZ_JBHYIO010000028.1:0-165905 GCF_042740095.1 Nonomuraea sp. NPDC059023
GGTCCCGCCCAGTTCCTTCCGGATCTTGGCGCGGGCGCGGTTGACGCGTGAGCGGACCGTTCCGACGCGGATGCCGAGCGCCTCGGCGGCTTCGGCGTAGCTGAGGCCGCCCCAGGTCACCAGGAGCAGCACGTCGCGGTGCCCGGCGGGCAGCGTGACGAGCGCGACGGCCAGGCGCTGCTGTACGGCCTGGGCACTCAGCCGCTCGTCGCTGCGCGGGGTGAAGGGTTCGGTGACCGGGTCCACACCCGTGCGGGCCAGCAGGTTCAGCTGTCTGGCCTCGGTGCGCTTGTGGCGGCCGATACGGTTGGTGGCGATGCCGTACAACCAGGGCAGGGCGTTGTGCCTGGCCAGGTCGTAGCGACCGCGCTGGTGGAAGGCGGCGAGAAAGGTCTCCGCCACCACGTCCTCGGCGACGTCGAGTCCGAGACGGCGGATGACGAATCTCTTGATCTCAGCCGCGTGCCTGCGGAAGATCTCCCCGAACACCTCGGGCTCCTGCCGGGACCGCGCGATGACGGCGGAATCGGCGGGGCTCGTTTCTGACATGCTCTGGCCTCTCGGCTCACGGATGGAACACCCCTACTTGCCCGCCCGCAGCCGACCGGTTCCCGCCATCAGGTTCAGACCTGACCCGAGAGCACGTCGCAGACCTTGACGCCCAGCGTAACCAGCTCGTTCCCGGCTCGATCGACGGGCAGAAAGTCCGTGGCCTCGCGCCGTACGTCTGCGGGTCAAGCAGTTCGGCGGCCCAGGGAGGAAACACTCGGCGGACGATTCCAGAGAGTGCAACACTTGATGAGTGAACAAGAATTAGTCGAGGCACTCCAGGCAACGGATATCGCCGCCACGCCCGGCGAAGGGATATTCCGCAAAGGTCGCGCCAATCTGTGGCGCGACGCGGAGGCCGTGGGTGGCCACCTCTGGCTGACCAGGAAATGGCTGGTGTTCCGCTCACGCTTCCTGAACATCCAAGCCGGCGTCTGGGCATGGCCACGCGACGAGATAGTCTCGACGAGACCGGTCAATACTTTCGGGATCGTGCCCAACGGCATGGAATTGGTGCTACGGAGCGACGAACGAATGCGCTTCGTCGTGACCAAGCGTCGTAACAGGATGAGCGCGATCGCAGAAGCGCAAGGCAGAACCCTTGACCGACGTGACAGCGAGAGGCGGTGGCGAGTCCGCAGGCTGACGTACGGTGCCCTGATCCGGCGGCCGTTCTCCTGACCGGCGGCACCGTTCACGCGTCAGCAGGTGAGCCGACCAAGGTGTCGGCCCGGCAGGTGCTGACTACCGGGGGGCACGGTGACCTCACCTCGGCGGACGTCCGGCGGGCCGCCTGTGGGACCTGGAGACCCGCGAGCGTTTACTGTGCGTGCCGGGCCAGGTGGCCGCGTTCGCCTTCGGCCGCAGCGCCCTGTTCGCCGGCACGGGCGAGGCCGCGTCAGCGTGTGTACCCGATCGCTGGTCAGGAGTTTCAGCGTCGCCGGCGGGCAGAAGGGGCGGGGCGTTTCCCGCCGGTGGGTCTGGCCTCGGCCGGGTCGCGGCTGATCGCCCAGCACGGTTCGCTGAGCGTGTGGGATCCCGGCACCGGCCGCCGGGTGGGCCGTCCCATCGCCCGCTGGTCGGAGCCGCGGGAGAGCGACGACTTGGGTCGTACGCGAGCAAGGTCGGCACGATCGAGGTCGTGGCCACGACCGTCAGGCGAGAATGATCATCACTTTAGCGTTCCCAGGTCAGGTAGCTGGACGAAATTTCGGCACCCACAACACCCGCGCGAGCGCGGAGAGGATCGCCCGATCTGCCCACGACGGCCGAGCACAGCCGGCTGTTGCCGCAGTGCCAGAATCTCTGCATCCTTGGACGCCTGCGATTGGGCGAGCAGCGCGATCCAACCGAATGCCCGTAAAACGATCAAGTGGTCGTCGGAAGCATCGGAGCGCTGTGCAACCAGCGCGTCCGCTCGGTACGGTGAGGAGTGCCATGCGTCCCAACATCCTGTGGATCGTGAGTGAGGACTGCCCGCCGCGCTTCGGCTGCTACGGGGATCCGCACGCGGCGACCCCGCACCTCGACGCGCTCGCGGCCGGCGGGGTGCTCTTCGAGCACGCCTACAGCACCGCGCCCGTGTGCGCGCCGTCCCGTTTCGCGATGATCACCGGCATCGCGCCGGAGAGCCATGCGCCCGCCAACCACATGCGCGCGCTGGCCGCCAGGCCGCCGTGGCTGCGGACCTACCCGGAGATCCTCCGCGACCTCGGCTACTACTGCACCAACAACGCCAAGACCGACTACAACGCCGATATCGACGGCATCTGGGACGAGTCCTCCCGGCAGGCGCACTGGCGCGGCCGTCCGGACGTGAGCCCGTTCCTTGCGGTCTTCAACTACGACGGCACGCACGAGAGCGCCGTGTTCGCCAGGGATCCCTTCCTCGTCGATCCCGCCGAGATCCGGTTGCCCGCGTACCTGCCCGACACCCGTGACCTCCGGGAGGACTTCGCCCAGTACTACAGGAACATCGCCGACATGGATGCCTTCGTCGGCCGCCTGCTGGGGCAACTGGAGGAGGACGGCCTGCGTGACAGCACGATCGTCATCCACACCTCCGACCACGGCGGCGTCAACCCTCGCTCCAAACGCTTCTGCTACGACGAGGGATTGCACGTCCCGCTGATCATCTCCGCCCCCGGCAGGTACGGCAGGCTGTTCCCCGATTCGGGCACCCGGGTTGGCGCGGCGGTGAGCACGATCCGGATCCCGCCCACCCTGGTTGACCTGGCTGGAGGTGAGGTCTCGCCGTACATGCAGGGCCGGAGCCTGGCGCGCTGCGCCTTCGACCCCGGTGAGCTCGCCTTTGGCATGCGCAACCGGATGGACGAGCGCTACGACATGATCAGAACTGTCCGGGACTCTCGCTACCGCTACATCCGCAACTACCACCCGCACCGGCCGTACGGCCAGCACCAGGGCTTCGCCTGGCTCGCCGCGGGCTACCGGTCCTGGGAGGCGGAGCACCTGGCCGGTCGCCTGTCCGACGACGCGTTCTGGCGTCCCAAGCCCGGGGTAGAGCTCTACGACACGGCCTCCGACCCCGACGAGGTGCGCAACCTGGCGGGCGAGGCGGCCTACGCCGACGTCGAGGAGCGCCTGTCGCGCGCCCTGCGCGACCACCTGATCGAGGTGCACGACAACGGCTTCCTGCCCGAGGGTTCGCCCGCGGAGGGCTACGACCCCAGCAGGCGGCCGGGCGCTTACCCGCTGGCCAGGATCCTGGAGGTCGCCGACGCGGTGCCTCGCCGGGATCCCGCCGAGCTCCCGCGCTTCCTCCTGGCTCTCGACGACCCCGACGGCACGGTTCGCAGGTGGGGGGCGCTCGGCATCCTCGTACTGAAGCCGCTCGGCGTCGAGGCACGCCTGCGTCGGGTTCTCGAATCGGAGTCCGACCCCTTCGTGGTGATCCCCTGTGCGGAGACACTCGGCGACGTCGGGCCCCTGATCAGCTTGGCGGGCCCTGACCATCCGCGCGCTGTCCGGCTGGAGGCATTGAACGCGCTGACGGCCCTGGCCGATGAGTCGACCCGCGAGGTCGTGGCCGCGGCGGCTGCCGACGACGACGAGTACATCCGGGGTGCGGGCCGCTACCTTTTGTTCCAGCTGGACGGGAGCTACACCCCGGCGTCGCGGGTCTTCCAGTGGGAACGGCTGCGCAGTCCCAAGGGGCGGGAGCCCGGAACTACGAAGTGACCCGGGCGATCACGGACTCGGCGAAGCGTTCGAGGTGCTCGATCTTGGTGGCGAGTGGTTCGGTGTCGGGCCCCTTCACGTAGGGCCATCTGAAGCCGACGATCAGATCGGTGATCCCCTTGTCGGCCAGCCGCTTGACTCCGTCCACCGTGTAGGCGTCCAGGGATATCGCGTGGATCTCGAACGGCCGGCCGGCCGTACCCTCGTCGCGGCGTGCGGTGGCCAGCCGGTCGAGCAGCACGTCCAGTTCCTCCGGGTTGCCGCCGCCGTGCATCCAGCCGTCCCCGAGCCGGGCGGCACGGCGGAGCGCGGCGTCGCTGTGCCCGCCGACCAGGATCGGGATCGGCTCGGCAGGGGTGGGCTCCATCTTCACCGGCGGCAAGTCGTAGTAGTCGCCGTGGTACTCGAAGTAGCCGCCGCCGGTCAGGCCGCGCAGTACCGCGATCGCCTCGTCCATTCGCTCGCCGCGCCGCGACCAGGGCACGCCCATCGCCGCGAAATCCTCGGGCCACGGGCTGAGACCGACGCCGAGGGCCAGGCGGTTGCCGGTCAGGCAGGCGATCGAGCTTGCCTGTTTCGCGACCAGTACCGGTGGGCGGATCGGCAGCTTGAGGACGAACGGGGTGAACCGGATCGTCGATGTCACTGCACCCATGGCCGCGATCAGGATGAACGTCTCGATGAAGCTCTTGTCCGCTAAGAACGCCCTGTCTCCCTGTGGGGTGTAGGGGTATCTCGTGTCCGACTCCTGGGGGTAGATGAGCGAGTCGGGGACGCCGAAGCTGGAGTAGCCGGCCGCCTCCGCTGCGCGGGCCAGAGGAAGAAAGTGCGCCGGGTCGGTCATGGTCTCGGTATAGGTGAAGCGCATGGACGGGAGCGTAGGGGAGCCCGATCGAACTAGCCAACTGAGTGCTCGGTAAGTAAGCTCCCGCTCATGGTTCTTCCCGATCACCTCAGCGGCACCACCGCGGTCGTCACCGGCGCGGCCGGCGGCATCGGTGCCGCGTTAGCGATCGAGTTGGCGTCCCGCGGCATGTCAGTCGTGGCCGCCGACATCGACGCCGACGGCGCCCGGCAGGTCGCCGACGACCTTCAAGCCGCCGGCAGGTCGGCCATCGGCGTCCACGTCGACGTCTCCGATTCCGAATCCGTACGCACCCTCGCGCGCAGGACCCATGCGGAGTTCGGGTCGGTCGAACTGCTCTGCAACAACGCCGGGGTCCTGCTCTTCGGTGACGTCGCCGAGTCCTCGCTCGGCGACTGGCGCTGGCTCGCGTCGGTCAACGTCGAGGGCCTGCTCAACTGCCTGCACGCATTCCTGCCGGGGATGCGCGCGCGGCAGGGCTGGCGCCACGTGCTGAACACCGCCTCCACCCACGCCTTCCTGCCAGACCCGCGAGGCACCGCGCTGTACAGCGCCACCAAGCACGCCATCGTCGCGCTGTCGCTCGGGCTGCGGGGCGAGCTCGGCGGGGAGGGGATCGGTGTCACTGTCCTGTGCCCCGGCCAGGTCGGAACCCGCATTCTCGACTCCCAGCGCAACCGTCCCACGGCCTACGGCGAACGGGCGGGCGAGCCGTTCGGCACCGGCGCGATCCCGATGGCGATCGCGCCCAGCCGGGTCGCGCGCGACGCGGTCGAGGGTGTCCTGCGCGATGCGCCTGTCGTCTTCTCCCTGCCCGAGCACGGGCACGCGGAGTTCCGGTCCCAGGTCGAAAGCATGTGGCAGCTGACGGGCGATGCGCTCAGAGACCACATCGGTGGCTGAGGGACGCCGCGATGGACTCTCGCTCGCGCCGCCTGTTCGTCACCGTTCCGTTCGTCAGCGCTGCCGCGCCCCTGGCGTACGCTGTCGCGGGCTACTTCGTCGCACTTCAGGTCCAGGCCATCGACGACGCGGCCAAGGTGGTGAACCTGGGCATCGTGCACACCGCGGGCGCGTTCGCCGCCATGCTCGCCCAGCCTCTGGCCGGAGTGCTGTCCGACCGCACGCGGACTCGCTTCGGCGCACGCACGCCGTGGATGCTGGCCGGAGCGCTGCTCGGCTCCACCGCGCTGGCCGCGACGGGATGGGCGACCTCGGTCTTCCTCCTGGTCCTCACCGTGGTAGCGGTGCAGTTCGGCTTCAACGTGTTCCAAGGACCGCTGGCCGCCATCCTGCCCGATCGGGTCCCGTCCGCGATGCGCGGACGCTACTCCACGCTCACCGGCCTGGGCATGATCATCGGTGCCATCGCCGGGCCGATCGCCGCCTCCCGGTTCGTCGACCGGATCCCGGTCGGCTACTTCACCTTCACAGTGGTCATTCTGCTGACCATCGTGGCGTTCATCGTGCTCAACCCGGATGACGACAACCGTGGCATGCCGCGACCCGCCTTCTCTGCCGCGGTGTTCTGGATCAGCCCTGTCCGCCATCCCGACTTCTGGTGGGCGTTCCTCGGCCGCATCCTCATCTTCGGCGGCCACTACATGGTGCTCACGTTCACCATCTACATCGCCCAGGACTACGTCGGCCTCAGCGTGACCGCGGCGGCGACGCTTGTCCCGCAGCTCGGAGCCATCGGCCTGCCCGGGTTTCTGGTTGCCGTCCTGGTCTCCGGCCCGGTCTCCGATCGCCTGGGCAGACGCAAGCCACTCGTTCTGGTCGGCGGGCTCGTCATCGCCGCATCGGCGCTGTTTCCGCTGATCTGGCCGACCGTGGCGGGCCTGATCGTCTCGGCGATCGTCCTGACCATCGGCTTCGGCATCTTCATCTCCGTCGACCAGGCGCTCGTCTCGGAGGTCCTGCCCTCCGAGGACGGCTTCGCGAAGGACCTTGGCGTGATCAACATCGCCGCCACCCTGCCGCATGCCATCGCCCCGGTCGCCGCCTCCGGCATCGTCACCCTCTTCGGCGGGTACGGCCCGCTCTATGCCGCGGTGGCCGTCATTGCCGCCGCCGGCGCGCTGGCCGTACTTCCAATCAGGTCGGTTCGCTAGGATCCCCGCATGGCCAGGACCCGGGACGCCGAACGATCAGGCGCGGCCCGCCGGGCCACGATCGTGGACTCCGCCCTCGTGCTGTTCGCCCAGCGCGGATACAAGGGCACCTCGATCGCGGCCATCGCTCAGGCGGCCGGGATCACCCAGCCCGGGGTGCTGCACCACTTTCGCACCAAGGAAGCCCTGCTCACCGAGGTCCTCGCCGAACGCGACCGGCAGGCGTTCACCGCGGTCGGGATCGACCGTGCGTACGCGGGCCCGGCCATCGTGCGGGCACTCGAGATCGTGTACGACATGGTCGCGCACTCCCGCGAGAACAGGGAACTCACCCGCCTGACGCACCTGGGCACCGCCGGCTCCAACGACATCCCCGAGTCGGCGCTGGAGTGGTCGCGAACACGCGTGCGCACGTTCCTGACCAACTTGGCAGGTGTGGTCAGCAAGGACATCGAGGCAGGACACATACGTCCAGACGCTCGTCCCGAGGCGACGGCGTCACTCATCATCGGCATGATCACCGGGCTGGAGCAGCAGTGGCTGCTCGATGAGTCCTTCGACATGCTGGTGGCGATGCGCGCATTCATCGACACCATGACCCGTGACCTCCTCATCCCGACACCACGCGATTGACCGGGCTCAGGTGATTCAGCCGGGCGCGTCGGCCCAGCGCCTGCAGATCGCCTGCGTCTGCTGCTCGGTGAGGTGCTCCACCAGCGGAGTTCTGCCAGGTGAAGCGCGCAGCCCGTCGAGCATGATCTCCAGGTAGCGGCGATACAGCCCTGGGTGGACCTGGACGGAGTGCTGGGCCAGGTCCGTCACCAGCCAGAGGATCATCACCACGTCGTCGCCGACAACGCCGTCACGCAGGTCGTCCTCGGCTGCTGCCCGGTCGAGCAAGTCCTTCATCGTCTGCGCGACACGCTCGATGTTGGTGCTGCCGAACTGCCAGGCGCCACCACTCAGCGCGACGTCCCGCAGGCCGAGGTTGTCCACCAGGAGTTCGGTGATCCTTCCCAGGAGGAGACCCAGCCCGTCCCAGGCCCGTTCGGCCTCGCCGGCGTGCTGTGCGACCTGCGACAGCTTCGCCAGCGGCTCCTCCAACGCGGCGTGGATGAGTTCATCCTTGTCGGCGAAGCGGCGGTAGACGGTGCCGACCCCGACGCCCGCATGGTGGGCGACCTCGTTGAGGCCGACGGCGAGGCCGCGCTCGGCGAACAGCTCCTGGGCGGCCTGCACGATGCGGTCCCGGTTGCGCTCCGCGTCCCTGCGCAGTGCGCCGGACCGGGCCGGCTCGTCGGTGGAAGCGGGTGTCACGGCGCCAGCGTACCCGTGGGAGGAACATCACACACTGAAGTGGATAGGTAGTATCCGCTTCTCGCTAGACTCCGAAATCGGATTTGTCGTATCCGCTTCGGGAGGCGAGTGCACGATGGCCGAACTGCTCTACCGGCTGGGCCGGTTCACCGCGCGCCGGGCTTGGTGGGTGATCACCGCCTGGGTCGTCGTGCTCGGCCTGGCCGTCGGGGCCTTCGTGGCGTTCGGCGGGACCATGAGCTCGACGATGACCATCCCCGGGACACCCACGGAGCAGGTGACCGACCGGCTGAAGACCGAGCTGCCGGTGGCCAGCGGTGGCACGGGGCAAGTCGTCATCCGGGCCGCGAACGGCGCCCGGCTCACCGACGGGCAGCGCGCGGGCGTGAGCGCCGCGCTGCGGAAGGTCGCCGACCTCGACGGGGTCGACCAGGTCGCCGACCCGTTCACCGCCGATGAGGCGCGCGCCGTCCAGGCCGCGAAGGCCACCGACGGCCTGGCCCAGGTCGAGGGCGGTCGAGTCCGGCAGGCCAAGGGCCAAAAGCAGCTCGACAACGCTCGCAAACAGACCGAGGCGGCCATCGAGCAGACCGGACCCAACCCCCGGCTGAAGGCGACCCTCACCCAGCTCGACAAGCAGCAGGCCGAGCTCGACAGGCAGCGAGCCGTACTGGAGAAGTCCGAGCAGCAACTGCGCGTAGGGCGAGACCTGCTCACCATGGCAGAGGGCGTCCGCACGATCTCGGCCGACGGGTCGACGGCCACGGCGACCGTGGTGTTCGATCTGCCGCAGCAGGAGATCACGCCGGACACCAAGCAGGCCGTCACCCGGACGATCGACGCGGCGCTCCCGAACGGCGTCACCGCCGACTACTCCGCCGAGATCACGCAGGGCGAGATCCAGCTGGGTGGCGTCGGCGAGGCGGTCGGCCTGGTTGTGGCGGCGATCGTGCTGATCGTCATGACCGGCTCCCTGGTGGCGGCCGGACTGCCGATCCTCAACGCGCTGTTCGGGGTGGGGGTGGCGGTCGCGGGCGCGATGGCGCTGTCCGGAACCATCGAGATGACGTCGGTGACGCCCATCCTGGGCGCGATGCTCGGCCTGGCCGTCGGCATCGACTACTCGCTGTTCATTCTGCACCGGCACCGCCGCCAATTGAAGGCAGGCATGTCCGTAGCGGAGTCCATCGGACTGGCGAACGGCACCAGCGGCAACGCCGTGGTCTTCGCGGGCAGCACGGTACTCATCGCGCTGCTCGCGCTCAACATCACCGGGATCCCGTTCCTGGCACTGATGGGGAACGTGGGAGCCGTCGCCATCGCCGTCGCAGTGCTCCTCACCGTGACCATGACGCCGGCCGTACTCAGCCTGCTCGGGCACCGGCTGCTGCCGCGACGCGACCGGAGGACGGCCGCAACCCTACCCGCCGCCGCGCCGAGGGCCCCGCAGCCGATGAGCGCGGGCCGGGCCGTACTGCGGATCGTGGTCGGCGTCGGCGCGCTGGCGCTCATCGCCGTCCCGGCCGCCTCGATGCGGCTCGGCCTGCCCACTGGCGCCTCGGAGGCGGCAGACTCCACCCAGCACCGCGCCTACACCGCCATCACCGAGAAGTTCGGCGCGGGCGCCAACGGGCCACTGATCGTCGTCGCCGACCTGCCCCACGGCAGGACCGGGGACGGGCTCGCGCCCGCGCAGGCCGACCTCGGCAAGCAGCTCATGAAGGTCGGCGGGGTGGCCGCAGCCGCGCCGATCGGCGCCAACGAGCGCGGTAGTGTCCTGGTCTTCCAGGTCGTCCCGACCGGCGGGCCGACCTCGGAGTCCACCGAGGCGCTCGTCCGTGACCTGCGCGGCCGTACCCTCGCATTGGGGTCCGACTCGGTCACGCTGTCGGTCGCGGGCAGCGCCAGCGCCAACATCGACATCTCCGGCAAACTCGCCGACGCGCTGCCGACCTACCTGGCGCTCGTCGTCGGGCTGTCGCTGCTGATCCTGATCGTCGTGTTCCGCTCGGTTCTGGTGCCGCTCATCGCCACCGGCGGGTTCGTGCTGTCGCTGTTCGCGGCGCTGGGCGGCGTCACGGCCGTCTACCAGTGGGGCTGGCTCGGCGCCGTCTTCGGCGTCAGCGACCCCGCGCCGATCCTCAACTTCCTGCCGACGCTGCTGGTGGGCATCCTGTTCGGGCTGGCCATGGACTACCAGCTCTTCCTCACCTCCGGCATGCGCGAGGCCTACGCGCACGGCGCCTCGGCCCGGCACGCGGTCACCGAGGGGGTCCGGGCGGGCAGGGCCGTCGTCACCGCCGCCGCAGTCATCATGATCGCGGTGTTCGGCGGGTTCATGTTCTCCCACCTGACGATGATCAGGCCCGTCGGGTTCGCGCTGGCCTTCGGCGTGCTCGTCGACGCCTTCGTCGTCCGGATGCTGATCATTCCCGCGGTCATGCACCTGGCGGGCGACAGGGCGTGGTGGCTGCCGCGCTGGCTGGACCGGCTCCTGCCCGATGTGGACGTCGAGGGCGCCAACCTCGAACGCCACCACCGGGCCACCCCAGGCAGGATCCCCGAGGACGCAGTGCGCTGACACGGGTGATCAGCGGCGGCGCCAGAGCCCTGCGAACACTGCGCCTGCCGAAAATTACATCCGCCCAGGTCATGACCATGTGAGAACTTCGCTTGGCGGCGCGAGTGCCGGCCACCCAGGAGACGGAACGCGTACGGCAGGATGACCGGCCGTGCTCCTTCGCCTGGCCTGTCTGACTGTCACGAATGCTTTCGCCGCGCTGCGGTTGCTGTCGATGGGTGATTCTCGCTCGCGCCACCAGATCATGGTCCTGGAACGGCAACTGGGCGCCGACGCCAGGGTGAGATCCCCCCGAAGACCGTGTCTTCCTGGCCGCCCTCCGGACCTCGCTGCCTCGCGAAGTCCTTGGCCGACTGCGGCTTCTCGTCCGCCCCGATACCGTCTTGCGCTGGCGCCGCGATCTGGTGAGGCAGCGGCACGCCCGTACCTGTCGGCCGAAACGGCCCGGTCGCCCACCCACCATCCGCTCCCTCCGCGCCCTCATCCTGCGCCTGGTCAGGAGAACCCGTCGTGGGGCTATCGGCGGGTACACGGCGAGCCGACCACGCTCGGCCTCAAGGTCGCCGCGCCCACGGTCTGGGAGATCCTCAAGCAGGAAGGTCTTGATCCGGCGCCCGAGCGGGCGTCCATCACGTGGGCTCTCCGACGTGTGGATCACGGTCAAGGACGGATCGGGGGACCCGGTCGCCGGACACGTGACGCTGGACGCGGCACGGAGCGTGTGGACGTTCACGCCGGCCGTACCCCTCGCATGGAACTTGACCTATCTGGTGGAGATCACCGGAGCCAAGGACGGGTCGGGGAACGCGATGGGACCGTACTCGTGGTCCTTCGCCACCGTCACGGATCACGCGGCGCCGGTCGTCACCGGCACCACTCCGGCACGGGACGCGACGGACGTCGACGTGGTCGCGCCCATCAAGGTGGTGTTCGACGAGCCGGTCTCCGACGCGCGGTTCTCCGTCAAGGACCCCGCCGGTCAGGAGATCACCGGCGCGGTCGATGCCGACGGCGCCGGCAATGTCATGGCGAGCTACGGCTGGTCCTTCACCACCGTCCCGCCGGACGAGGCGACGCCTACGGTGAGCGAGACCGTCCCCGTCAGGGATGCGACGGAGGTCGCCCCGTCCACGCCGATCCGGGTGACGTTCACCGAGCCGGTGACGGGTGCGCAGGTGGTCGTGAAGCGGCCGGACGGCGCCGTCGTCGCGGGTGTCCTCAACGTGGACTCCCCGCGAAGCGTGTCCTTCCTGCCTACGGCGGCGCTGGGTGAGGAGACGATCCACACGGTCGAGGTGACCGGGGCCAGGGATGCGGCAGGCAACACCATGGCGGCTACTCCTGGCCGTTCACCACGGGCGTGGTCGCGCCACCGCCCAACGCGCCGAAGGTCGAGGCGACGTATGTCAGTCCCACCAATGGTGTTGGTGCGTTGTCGTCGTTGACGCCGACGTTTGAGGGTCAGGTGCGGGATCCGGATGGTCGTTCTTCGACGATGTCGGTTCAGGTTGAGCATGATCCCACCGCGGCTGGTCAGGGCACGGGTCTGATCTGGTCGGGTGCGACCACGTCTGCGACCGCGAGCGGTAGTTGGGCCGCGCTCACTATCCCTGGTGGCAAGCTCACCGATGGGTGGAAGGTCCGGTGGCGCGCCCGCGCCACGGCCGCCGGTGTGAACGGCGCCTGGACCACCTGGAAGACATCACCGTCGACGTCACACCGAGCAGGCCCGCCGCGGCTGCCGCCGCCTTCACCGGTGATCACTACACCCTGGAGACCTGCTTCAACGAGGGCAAGGACAGCGGCTACCAATATCATCCCTTCGGTTACTTCAAGTACCGGCCGTACAGCGCCTGCTTCGGCAAGTACGTCGGCTGGGGCGAATGGGACATCGACCTGAGATCAGGCCTGCCCATCAAGCCCGATCCCGACGATGCGATCCTCGTCCACTCAACCATGGTGATGAACACCTTCCTCGGGTCGGCGGACGGCAACAGCGTCGTCAACGACACTCCCGACGGCCCGCACCGGCCGCACCAGATCGCGATGTACACCAAGCTCAACGACATCAGGGTCTACGACGACGGCCGCCTGGTCACGTACAAGGACGACGAGGTCCTCCGGCTGGAGCCCGACATCAAGGCCGGTCGCCGGACGGACTGCGCGCCCGTCGGGGACGACGACGTCATCCGCCGCGACTCCCTCAGAGACTGGCGGGCCCAGGGATACAACGCCTTCCTCTTCCAGACCAGCATGTCCGGCCTGGTCGGCTCCTGCACGATCCGGCCGAGCCTCTATCTGGAGAACGCGACGTTCGGCTGGGACGCCGACATGCCGCTCTGGAGTCTCCTGGAGATTCCGCCACTGGGCGGCAAGAAGGACATCCCGCCCAGCGCGCGGTGCGACAAATACACCATGGGCAAGCGGAACGCCAAGTACACCAACGCGTGCGTCTTCGTCGCGGCCAACCGGGTCTACACCATGTATCTCGACGACCCCAGACGCGGCGAGGTCGCGGCGCACATCCGCAAGGCCTTCACCCAACCGGACGACACGGAGCCCAAGTACGACGACGCCGGCAAACGTCTGAACAAGATAATTCCCGGCAACGCGGACGCGGCGCTCATCAAGATCAGTAAAACCACGAAGGCTCCCGACAAGGCCTCGTGGTACCAGAAGAACATCTATCGGAAGAACAAAGTCTGCGCGACCCTCTCTGGAACGGGCGACTGCGACGAATTCCCCTTCGCCTCAACGAAGCAGGGAGCAGGCTATGGATATCTTCAGAACGGAAAGTGGATCCCGTATTTCAACTTCTCCATTCAGCGGGTGAGCGAATCGCACAACTGCAGTGCCGGTGGCGACTTGGGCGTCTTCTACGCGCGCTACCGAGTATCGTCGAACCAGAAGTTCTGGGTGAGTATCCAGGACCGAATGCCCACCACGCTGGCGCAGAGTCCCAATCGGGCCGGCACGCAAAGTGACTGCTCCTGGCCCTAGGAATGACTGCCTGGTAGTCTCGGCGCGATAGAAATCGGTATCGAATGACAAGAAAGGCGCGCCATGCGAGCCGATAAAAGGTTATACGAGCTGCTTTCCGAGTTTGGGCTCGACGACGAGGAGTTGCCGGGCTTCTCCGCGCTGTGGGCCGAGAACATCTCGCCCGGAGAACTCGCGCGCGCACTCGGCTCCGCCGACCTGACCGGGGTCGAATGCGGCCTTGACGATATCGACGCGCATCTTGCCCACCTTGGAGACGATGACGGCGCGGCGTGGATCGGCCCGCACGGCGACTGGGCACTCGCCATCCAGGTCGCCGACGGTTGCTCCCTCGGCGCCACCGCGAACCTCCTGCGGGTTTCCCGTGGCAGACGTGCCATCGGTATTCACTGGGATCTTGGCGGGAACGACAAACTCGCCTACGCGGCGGACGGCGTACTGCTCACGAGATTCGCTCCGTCGTGGCCGGACTCCAGGATCGGGGAGAACGTTCGCGTGCTCGACCCCTTCATGGCGGGTCTCAGGTTTCAGATGGACGATCCGAGTGACCGTGCCATCGTCAATCCGGTCACTTTCGAAGAGTCGGTCAGTTCGGCGCTCGTTCTGGCCGGGCGCGTCACCGGCACCGAACTCGACGCGACCTGGCTCAGGAACACCCACAGGTTGTTCGTCCTGCCATCGAACTGACCGGGCTCGGCACCAATCCCGGGGTGCATCAGCAGCCCTCCTCTCTGAAAGTCCAAGCCGCTCTGACGCTCGCCGCCGCGGCCGCCGCGCGCGCCCCAGCTGGCCGACGGTGCGATCCTCAACGTGCTGTCCGCGATCTCCTGGCTCGCCGTCGACGGCGCGGGCGCCTACCACGCGGCCAAGGCCGCAGAGTGGGCGCTCACCAACAGCGCACCCTGGTGACGGGCCTGCACCTGGGCGCCGGGGACACCGACATGATGGCCCGGTACGACGGCGACAAGTCCGCCCCCGAGGCGATCGTCGCGGCAGCCCTCGACGGCATCGAAGCGCACCGGCCCGAGGCGCTCGCCGGCGCCTGGAGCCCGCCAGGTGAAGGCGCGGCTGTCCGGGGACCCGGATGTCATCCGGAAGCCGCCCTCAGCACGTGAACCACGGTCACCGCGGCCGAGAAGCGCCCGTGGAGTTGATCACCGGAGGGTCAGCGGGATTTCGGACTCCACGTGGGTCAGCTTCTCCGGGTTGCTGATGAAGTAGACGCCGGTGACGCAGGCGTTCTCGACGCGGATCGCCAGTACGCCGGCTAGGTCGCCGTCCAGGCGTAGGACCAGGGCCGGGCTGCCGTTGACCAGGGTGGGGCCGACCGTGAGTGCGCCTTCGACCTTGCCCATGCTGCCGGCGAGGTAGCGGACCAGCTTCTCGGCGCCGACGATCGGGCGCAGTGCGGCCTGTGCCAGGCCGCCGCCGTCGCTCACCAGGACGACGTCCGGGGCGAGGACATCCAGCAGGCCCTGCAGGTCCCTGGTCTCGACCGCGCGCTGGAACGACGCCAGCGCCGCCCTGGTCTCGTTCGGGGAGACCACCGCTCTCGGGCGGCGAGACTCTACGTGCCGGCGGGCGCGATGCGCGATCTGGCGCACGGCCGGCCCACTCTTGGACACGGCCGCCGCGATCTCGTCGTAGCTGAAGTCGAAGACCTCACGCAGCACGAAGACCGCGCGCTCGGTCGGCGACAACGTTTCGAGAACCAGCATCATCGCCATCGACACGCTCTCGGCCAGTTCCACGTTCTCGGCCACGTCCGGCGTGGTGAGCAGCGGCTCGGGCAGCCACGGACCGACGTACGCCTCCTTGCGGCGGTCCATGGTGCGCAGTCTGTTGAGCGCCTGCCTGGTCGTGATCCGCACCAGGTACGCGCGTTGGTCACGCACCCGCGCCAGGTCGACCTTCACCCACCTCAGCCAGGTCTCCTGGAGCACGTCCTCCGCGTCGGCCGCCGAGCCGAGCAGTTCGTAGGCGACGGTGAAGAGCAGGTTGCGGTGGGCGACGAAGATGTCGGTGGCGTGGTCGCTCAACTCTCGACCCTCTCAGGGGACCGCAGCAACTGTCGGCGCCTGCCGTCCATGAGCCACGCCGGGTAGCCGTACGAACCGGGCTTGCGCGCCTCCTTCGCCAACTGCCCGAGGATACCCCTGCAGATGAACTCCTTGATCTTCGCGCCGGGATGGCCGCCGACAAAGTACCGCACCGCGACGTCGTCACGGCGGGCGAACTGGTAGAGGCCGGCCCTGCGCCCCAGGCTGAGGCACAGAGCGGCCATCGCCATGGCGAGCGGTGCGGGGGCCTCGCCCGCGATCCGGCTGAGCACCGTGTCCGCGGCCTGCGGGCCCAGCTGGACCGCGGCCTGGCAGCTCATCCGGAACGGCAGGCCCGACGGCGCCGCCGAGTCCCCAGCCGCGACGATGCGATCGTCGTCCAGGCTGGTCAACGTCTCCTCCGTGAGCAGACGGCCGACGGCGTCGGTGCGGAGTCCGCTGCGCGCGGCCAGGTCCGGCACGCTGAACCCGGCGGTCCAGACGGTCACCGCGCTCGGCAGCTCGCGGCCGTCGCTGAGCCACACGGCTTCGCGGGTCACGGCCGTCACCGTCGGGGCGTCGAGCACGGTCACCCCGAGCCTGGCCAGTCGCTTGGCGACCGAGCGCCGAGCCCGCGGGTGCAGGTACGGGCCGAGCACCCCGCCGCAGACCAGGGTCACGGCGCGGCCGGCCTCGGCCAGCTCGGTGGCGGTCTCCATGCCGGTCGGACCGGCGCCGACCACCGTCACGGGCGCCGAGGCGGGAGCGGCGTCGAGCACCGCCTGTAGCCGCCGCGCCTCCTCGAGACCGGCCAACGGGTAGGCGAACTGGGCCGCACCGGGCACATTCGGGCCGGCGCTGCCACTGCCCACCGCGTAGATCAGGTAGTCGTAGCCGACCGTGCCGCCCGACGCCAACGCCACACGGCGCTCGGCCGCCTCGATCCGGGTCACGGTGTCGACCGTCAGCACGATGCTCTCGGCCAGTACGTCCCGGTAGCCGGCGACCGCGACGTGGGTACCCGCCACGAGCTGGTGCAGGCGGATCCTTTCGACGAAGTCCGGGCGCGGGTTGATCAGTGTCACGGTCACGTCGTCGCGCTGCGTCAGGCGGTTGGCCGCCAGGACGCCGGCGTACCCGCCGCCGATCACGACCACCTCGGTGTTCCGGGTCATGGTGCCTCCTCCGGTTTCAGGGTCTTGACCTCAAGACACCGCCCGGCCGATCGCTGTGACACCTCGAGCGCCGGCGGTTTCGGCCGGCGAAGCGGGAATGACGCATGTCATCAACCTCGGTGACGGCTGTCACGAACAAGGTCCGCGACGGCCCCGCGGGCGATCCGGCCGCGCAGACTGTCGATCATGAAGCATCTCAAGAAGGCCCTTGCGGCTGCCGCATCCGTCCTGGTCGTCCTGGCAGGCGCCACGCCCGCGACCGCGGGATCCGGCGCACCCCTGGACGAGGCGGCGCTGCGAGACAGCCTCACCTCCATCGTGCGGGGACCGGTACCGGGCGTGTACTCGGCCGTGCGCGCCGGGGACGAACTATGGGCGGGTGCGGCGGGCAAGGCCGACACGGCCACCGGCGCGCCCATGCGCGCGGGGATGTATCACCGGATCGGCAGCGTCTCCAAGATGTTCGTCGCCACCGCGATCCTGCGCCTGGTCGACCGGGGCAGAATCGGCCTGGACAGGCCGGTCGAGGAGTACGCGCCCGGGCTGCTGGGCGGTGACCGGCGGATCACCGTGCGCATGCTGCTCAACCACACGAGCCACCTGCCCGATCATCTGAACTGGCTCTACGCGGGTGCCCATGTCTCGGTCGAACTGCTGCGGCTGTCCGCCCTGCCCAAGACGCAACTGGTCAAGGGAGCTCTGCTGGCGGAGCGCACCGGCGTACCCGGTCAGTTGCCCGGCGTGTACTCCAACACCGGCTACGTCGTGCTCGGCCTGCTGCTGGAGAAGGTCACCGGCGAGCCGGCGGAGCGGTTCATCACCCGTGAGGTGATTCGCCGGGCCGGGCTGGGCCAGACCTTCTATCCGCGCGGCGCCGAGTTGCCGCGGCCGCACGCCAGGGCCTATTCGGACCTCGGCGGCCTGCTCAAGACCCCGGGGGACTTCAGCACCTACGACGTCTCCGCGCTGAGCATGGCCGGTGACCTCGTCGCCACCATGCCCGACGTCAACCGGTTCCTCGCCGCGTTGCTGTCCGGCCGCCTGGTCAGCCCCGCCTCCCTGGCGGAGATGAAGAAGACCGTCCCCGTCGCGGCCGCGCCCGGCCTGGCGGGCGACCCCTATGGGTTCGGCATCGCTCCTCTCCTCGACTACGGCTGCGGCCCCACCTGGGGACATGTCGGTATGTTGTGGGGCGCGACCACCTGGGCCGTCACCACGGAGGACGGCAGCCGGCAGGTCACGCTCGGCGTCAACAAGAGCCACCCGGCGGGCGGCGCGGCCGAGACCAGCGCCGTCGCGCGCCACATCGCCCTGGCACTCTGCGGGACCGTGGCTGCCAAGCCGGGCACCGTGCGGCCGCCGTCCCACGGCCTGCCCCTGCCCGCCAAGCGCTGAACCGCGCCGCCCGTCCTGAAGGTAGGAATGAACAGGCCGGTACGCCCCACGTGATCACGATTTTTCGTGACACATGTCATGCCGTCCAGCAGGCACAATACGAGACATGAGTGCCCCTTCGTTGACCGCTCTGCGGTGGTTCACGCAGATCACGATGGTCAGCGGGGCGCCGCTCTGCTGGGTGTTCGCGGTGGCGGCGCTGAGCTGGTCGCATGGGTGGGGAGCGCTCGTGTTCGCCCTGGCCGTCGTGGCCGGGGCGGTGACGTGGCTGGCGGCGGTGCTGTATCTGCGGGCGATCCGCGGCGCCGTCGTCGCCGCCTGGGAGCGCGTCGCGCTCGGGGCCGCCGGTCTCGCTGCGCTGGCGGGCGTGGCGGCCGCGTCCGGGATCGGGACCCCGGCGGACGTGCTGGCCGCCGGCGAGCTAGCCGGGCTGCTGTGCGCCGCTCTCGGGCTGCGGGCCGAGCCCACGCGGCGGCTGCCTTCCACCATGCTGGCGCTGGTGGCGGTCGGTGCGGTGGCCTTCGGGTCCGCCACGCTGCTCGGCGCGCTCGTCCCCTCGGTGGTATCGGTCCTGGTCGTGCCGCCGGTGATCTGTCTCGTGGTGGTGGCGCAGTGGTGGACGTACGAGGTGGCCAAGCGCCTGGAATCGGCCAGGCTGGTCGCAGGTGAGCTGGCCGTGGCCGAGGAACGTGCCCGCTTCGCCGCCGAGCTCCACGACATCCAGGGCCATCATCTGCAGGTCATCGCGCTCAAGAGCGAGCTGGCGGCCCGGCTGGGGGCCGGCCGTACCGACGAGGCGGTCGCGCTGATGCGTGAGGTCCGGCAGCTCGCGCACGACGCGCTCACCGACACCAAGGCCGTGGTGGGCGGCTATCGGCAGGTGTCGCTGCGCACCGAACTCGCCAACGCCGTCAAGGTGCTCGCCGCCGCCGGCATCCTCGCCGAGACGCGCGTGAGCGCGGCGGTCGCGGGTACGGCGGAGCAACTCCTCGGCCTGGTGGTCCGCGAGGCCACGACCAACATCCTGCGGCATTCAGAAGCCTCGGCGGTACGCCTGTCCCTGACCGCCTCAGACGGAACGGCCCGCCTGATCATCACCAACGACGGCGCCGCCCGTACGGCGGAGCCCGCAAGCCCGGCCCGGATGCGCGGCGCGGCGGTGGCGGGAAGCGGGTTGCGGGCACTGGCCGAGCGGCTGGAACGGGCCGGAGGCAGCCTGAGCTGGAGCGGCGGGGAAGGTCGCTTCACCGTGACCGCGACGCTGGAGAACCCATGATCCGGGTGCTTGTCGCCGACGACGAGGCGCTCATCCGGGGCGCGCTGGTGGCGCTGCTGGGTCTCGAACCCGACCTGACCGTGGTCGCCGAGGCGGACACCAGCGCCGGCGCGGTGGCGGCCGCCGCGGCGAGCATGCCCGACATCGCGGTACTGGACCTGGAGATGCCTTCCGCCGACGGCCTGGCCGCCGCCCAGGCCATCCTGCGCGCACCGGCGACCGCGGCGACCCGGATCGTCCTCGTCACCCGTCATGCCCGTCCCGGAGTGCTGCGACGCGCCCTGGCCGCCGGGGTACGCGCGTTCGTCCCCAAGACCACGCCCGCCGAACGCCTGGCGGAGATCATCCGCGAGGTTCACCAAGGCCGGCGCTACGTGGATCCGGAGATCGCCGCCTCCGCCCTGTCCGAGGACGACTGCCCGCTGACCTCCCGGGAACTGGAGGTCCTGCGGGCGGCTCGCTCAGGCCAGTCGATCGACTGGATCGCGGGACAGGTGCACCTGGCGCCGGGAACGGTACGGAACTACCTGTCCTCGGCCATGGGCAAGATCGGCGTGTCCTCCCGGCACACAGCGGCCCGGGTGGCATGGGAACAGGGATGGATCTAGCCGATGGCGTTCTTGCGGGTCACAAAAGCGTCAGCATCCTGATGAGGGCGATTTCTGCCCATGTCTGCCAGGCGGGATGGCTCCTCTGGCGCTCTGTGACGAGCAGTGTGTAGGTCTCGGGGGACAGGATCGTCAGTGCGATGTCGGCGGCGGTTTCGGGGGGCATGTGGTCGCGTAGTGGTGTTTGCTCGCCAGGGCGCGGGCGAAGGTCTGTTGCACCGTCCGGCGCTGAGTTCGTTCAGGTCGGGGTCGGTGGGTGCGGCGCTGCGTACCGCGTCGAGCAGGGGGCGGCGCGCAGGTAGATGTCGCCCGCACCTGCGGCCTGGCGGCGGTGCGAGTCAAGGCGACCTGTCCCAGTAGCTTGCGCTGCCAACCTTCCGGTTGGCGCGGGAGAACTCGGGTGGGGGCATCGGCGCATCCGGGGCGAACTCCTTGGTCTTGGATGCCGGGTAGGGGAGGGACGGTCCGCCGGGTCCTGGCGGCGGCGGGGGTTCGGGTCCGCGCCGCGCCGGGTTTCACCGGCCTGGCGCCAGTTCCTCATCTCTCAGGCCTGCGGCGTCCTGGCGTGCGACTTTCTCCACGTCGATACGGTGTTCCTCATGCGCCTGTACGTGTTGTTCGTCATGGGGATCGAAGCGCGGCGCGTGCACATTCTCGGTGCCTGGACGGCGCAGCAGGCGCGCAACCTGCTGATGGAACTCGGCGAACGAGCCGACAGGTACAGGTTCCTGATCCGGGACAGGGGCGGCAGATTCGGCAGAGATTTCGACGATGTGCTCGCGGGCGCGGACGTGCACATGGTCAAGATTCCGCCGCGCTCGCCACGGGCGAACGCGTTCGCCGAGCGGTTCGTTGGCGCACTCTGGCGCGAATGCCTTGATCACCTTCTTGTGTATGGTGGGCGGCACCTGCGACAGATCCTGGCCAAGTAGGGGCGCCACTACAACGAGCACCGTCCGCATCAGGCGCTGTCACTACGTCAGCCCTTTCATGTTCCGGTTCACGATCCGGTCGAGGTGGTCGATCTCACGGCCCGAATAGAGAGACGAAGCGCCGTCTGCGGCCTTATCAATGAGTACCGCAGAGCTGCTTGACGACGTACGAAACCGCAGGCCAGCACCACGAGCGAGGACAGGCGTTTCGGCCGGCGGTTTGCTCAGACATCGCGTATCCGCCTCCCCGGACCTAACGGCGATTTCCTGGCCATCCTCGAGGGTGACTCCTGAACGCCGTTACCTGAAAGCCCTTTCATCCTACGGACCGAAGGCGTGAGCGCCATGCAGCCCCGCCTCCAGCCCCCGGCCTGGACCTTCCTGACCCACCACGCCCGCGTGCTGCTGGAGATCGCCCGCAACCCCGACGTACGGCTCCGCGAGATCGCCGCCTGGATCGGCGTCACCGAGCGCACCGTGCAGCACGTGGTCAACGACCTGCACGACGCCGGCTACCTCACCCGCGAACGCATCGGCCGGCGCAACCTCTACACCCTCAACACCGACCAGCACTTCCGCTACCCCACCGGAGCCGGCCTGCCGGTCCACCGCCTGCTCGTCAGGTTCGCCGACCGCGACCTGCCCCCAGATTCGCCGCCCCGCCGGCCATAACGCCATGCCGCCCACGGCGGCTCGTGCACGGGGCAGGTGTTGGCCGGACCGCGGTAGCGCTCACCCACTACTGGTGTGTGGCCTGCTCGAAGGGGATGCCGTCGAAGGTGCCGGATACAGATTGCTGTGTGGAGAACGCCGTCCAGGACAGCGTCACCTCGTGGGTGCGTCCGCCGGTCTGGGCCGTGAGGGTGGTGGTCGCGTGGCCGCCCGGGGTAAGGGTGATCTGGCCACTGACTTTCAGGTCGCGCACGAACCGCACCCCGTCGAGGGTGATGTCCTGCCCGAACGTGACCTGGCCGCCGCGCAGCCCAGGCTCGTTCGGCCGACCGAAGTAGTAGAAGGCGTGCGGATTGCGGCGGGCGGTGGCGTCGGCGGCGGTGGCGAAGGTGGCCGCGAGGATCCGCCGCTGGCTCGGGCTGAGCTCGCGGGCCGGGTGCGGTGCCACGTCCCTGAGCTTTTGCGGGAAGGCGCCGACGGCGCGGTAGTTCTCGCCGGTGCATTTCTGGTCGGCCACCCGCTTGGTGGTCAGGAAGGTACGCAGCATGCCGCGTACACACTCACCCATCGGCGAGGGGAAGAAGGACTGCGCGTGGATCCCGAACGGGATCCGGATGATGGTCGCGTTCGGGAAGACCTGAAGCGACCGTGCCACCTCGGCGGGACGGTTGACGTCGAAGTCTCCTGCCACAACCAGGATGGGCACGTTGGGCAGCGCCTGTCCGGGCGGACGCGGTGGGCTGTGGCGCGGGGTCGGCCAGTTGATGCACCACTCCTGGCTGGCGATCGCCTCGGTGGGGAAGAAGTCGGTGGGCTGGTAGGGCGCCAGTGGACGTTCCCGCTCGTAGTAGCGCTCGGCCTGCGTTTGACGCTCGGCCGCCGAGGCCAGCCGGTCGAAGGGGAAGGAACCGTCACCACAGCGGAAGGCCACATGCCCGGCAAGCCACGAAGGGTTGAACGGCGGGTTGGTTTTGGGGGTCAGCCGGGCCAGACGGCGTAGTGGAATCGGGTCGCCGTTGAGGTAGGCGTGTGCGGCCGCGACGTTCTCCCGGCCGAGCACCGCTTCGGCCGGCTCGCGTAGCGTGAGCGCTTGGACCATCGTCACCTGCGGGTCGGGCTGCTTTCGCAGCCGGTCCACCAGCCGCGTCCAGATGCCGGAGGCTTTGCCCGGCAGCGCGTCGCATGCCTTCGAGCGCTCGCAGACGAGATCGAGGTAGTCGAGCCGGGCGTCGAAACTCTGCTCCGCGTACCCGTCGCGGCCGATGACCATGGAACTGTCCAGGAAGATGGCGTCCAGGCTGTCCGGGTAGCGGGCCGCGTACGCCTGGGCGTACAGGGTGCCGTAGGAGTTGCCGAAGTAGCTCATCTTGCCCAGGCCGAGCGCTCGCCGTACCGCGTCGAGGTCGTGCGAGGCCTGGTCTGCGGTGAAGTACGCGCCCCGCGGACCCACGCTCCTGGCGCAGGCAGCGACGGTCGCGGGCTTGAAGGGGTCGGCGCCCGGGCACAGCAGCGGCGAGGACTTTCCTATCCCGCGTGGATCCATGACCAGGAGGTTCTTCCGGTCAAGGACGGGCCCGAGGACTTGTTGGATCGTGGGCACCTCCGGCAGCGCCGGTTGGGGCCCGCCGCGGTTGGCCGCCACCGTGCCGTCGGCGTCCTTGGCCGGGAGGAAGGTGAAGGCTACGGAGATGCGTTCGGAGGAGGGGTTCTCCCAATCGAGGGGGACCTCGATGGTGCCGTCGCAGTGTGTGGTCGCGGTCGCGCACTCGTGCAGGTCGGTCGGAGGGGGCGGGGTAGCGGGCAAGAAGGCCGTCGCGAGGACGAGCCCCAGTGTCTTGGCGATCATGCTCTCCAGCCTCCCTGCCCTTCCTCCGAGTTTCCTCAGCACTAAGAAGGGTTGGGCTGTGGGAGCCTGCTCCTAGCCGTTCGCGACTGTGGGCTGATCTCTGCCCCAACACTCCAGGCGAAGGTCCCCACAGGCCTTCGCGGACGGGTGGCGCCTGGTGGCCGGACACACGGGGCGAGTTCGCCGCCGCCGAGTACGTCGGCTACGTCCTCACCACCCTGTTCGAGGCCGCCCGGCTGTACGGCGTCACGGAGACCGTCCGCCTGGAACCCGGAGAGCCCGCCGACCCTCCCCCGACACCGCCGTGCTGGAGACGGGCCCGCGCCCCGGGTACACGATCTTCACATCCGTGATCACGCCGCCGGCCGTCGCCCTGGCACAGCTGATCGCCGAGTGGGCTGCGGCCTCTCTGGGGCCGAAATCTTCGGGATCGCTCGGCCACGAAGCCCGCCAAGACATACTCGAGCGTGCCGACCAGGCGCGCACCTCCCTTCACCGTCGCCATCTCGCTGCGCATCGGCCCGCACGCGGCGCGGAGCCTCGCACGAGCGATCCGCGTCTACACCTTCGACGTCGCGTACGCGCTGCGCCAGGAGCGGCTGACCGGCTCCATCGAGGCGGGCAAGCCGGTCGGCCCGCGCTGATCACGATCTTCCTGCCGTTCAGGGAGCCGATGAGCACCTGGGTGATGTCCAGGTGCCCGGTCAGCGCCGTCACCGGCGGCGGCGTCCGCGTACAGGGCCGATGCGCGGGGCCGGTGGCGGGCACCACCACTACGAGCAGGACGAGCGCGGCGAACACCCGCAGGGCCCGGGTCACCGCGTCAGCCGCCAGAACCAGACCCCTCCGTCGACGTCCGCCACCAGGAGCACCCGGCCACCGTCAAGATCACCCAGGGCGACCGCCCGCGGCATCGGTGGGTGCAGCTCGGCCGTCACCGGCCTGCGCGTGGCCAGGTCCCACAGCCGCACGAAAGACCGGTCCCCGAAGTACTCCGGCTCGGTGCGAACGACGGCGATCGAGCGGCCCCCGGCCTCGCCGATGAGGACCGGCGTGCCGCGCAGATGCAGGGCGCGGCCGATGGCGAGGCCGGTGCGCGTGTCGTGCAGGTGCGCCCAGCTCCCGTCCTCATGGTGGCTGAGAAGGACGTGCCGGCCGCTCACCACGCCCCGGTACAGCTCCATGTCCGGGCCGCGCAGTCCCCGCGGATCGAGGTCGACGGCCGGGAGCTCCCGCTTTTCCGCCACGTCCCAGACGCGCAGCGTGCGGCCGTCCTTCCTGCCCCGGGCGCCCGCCCGATACAGGGCCACCGGACGGCCGTCCAGCCGGTCCAGCCGTACGCCGTCGCCCGTGGTGTCCAGGTCGAGGTCGAAATGGTCGAGCCGCTGCCCGGTGGCCAGATCCCAGGTCGACAACCTCGCCCGGTCCTCGCGCGCCTCCCTGGCCACGACGGCGGGCCGGCCGTCGCGCCGCAGGAGCTGGAATTCCCCCAGGCCGGGCAAGGTGCGGACCGCGGTCAACGTCGACAGGTCCACGATCATGAGGTCGCGGTGCGCGACGACGGCGACCGGCCCGCCGCCCAATTCGGTCACGGCCAGGCCGCGGACGTCCACCCCGTCCTCGCCGGCGGGCGCGAACCTGAAGGACCTGCGCACAAGGGTACGGCCGCGCAGGTCCCACAACCGCAGAAGACCGTCCCCGTCCGCGGTCAGCGCGAGCGGCCTGCCGCCGACGGTGGCGGGCACGATGCGGTGCACCGGGCGGACGGGACCGGCCGACTCCGTCCGGCCCAGCTCCCGCCCCGTGCCCGGGTCCCACAGCCTGATCGTGTTGTCCGCGCTCCCGCTCAGCAGGGCCGGTGCCCCGTTCAGCGTGCCCGCGGCCAGCGTGGTGACGCTCAGCACGTGGCCGGTGAGCGTCCGCGCGCGCCGCTGGGAGGCCGCGTCCCAGATCACCACCCGGCGGCCCGAGTCGGTTTCCTCCGCTGCGGCGACGAATCCCGCCCCGGCGGCGAAAGCGATGTAGGTCGCCTCCCCCTGACGTCCGGCGAGATAGTTGCGCAGAAAACTCCGCTCGCGCAGATCCCAGGAGCGCAGCTCGCCCTCGGTGACGCCGTACACGGTCGTGGCCACGACCTCGATCGTGCCGACCTTGCTCGCGTACGGCCCCACGTCGTCGCTCTCCCGCGGCTCCACCCAGGGGGCGATCGGACGGCCGGCCCGGCGGCCGGTGCCGGGATCCCACACACTCAGCGAACCGTGCTGGGCGATCAACCTGGATCCGGCCGCGGCCAGCGCCACCGGCGGGAGGTCGCCCTCGCTTCCGTCCGCGACGCTGAAACTCCTGACCAGCGATCGGGTACGCAGGCTCCACACGCTGACCCGGCCCTCGCCCGTGCCGGTGAACAGGGTGCCGCGGCCGAAGGCGAACGCGGCCACCCGACCCGGCACGCTCAGTAAGCGCTCACGGGACTCCAGATCCCACAGGCGGCCGCCGTAAGCGCCGACGGTGAAGACCGCCGGGCGCCCGCCGACCTCCAGATATCCGGCCCGCGTGCCGTCCATCGGCTCGCCGGCGGGCCGGAACGAGGGAAGCCGCCAGAACCGCACGCTCCCCTCACGGCCCGCGCTGATGGCGATCGGCTCGCCCCTCAGCCTGCCGAACACCACCGAGGTGAGATCACCATGCCCGCCGGTCGTCAGCACCTGCCGGGCCGACACCTTGATCGGCTCGCCCGCTGACGCGTGAACGGCACCGCCGGTCAGCAGAACAGCCGTCATGAGGAGGGCTCCCCACCGGCCCCTCGCTGTCACGTCAGGCAAGGGTTCAGCCTTGCGCTTCTGCGATCGCGCTCGTCCAGTTACGACACGTGGTCACGACGAAGCGCTCCGTAGCACCAATTCCATGCCGATGGGCACGATGCCGAAGGTATTGACCGGTTGTTCAGGAGGTGCGAGCGGAACACCGGCCATTTCCTGGTCAGCCAGAGGTTGCCACCCACGGCCTCCGCGCCGCGCCACAGATTGGCGCGACTTTTGCGGAGTATCGCTTCGCCGGGCGTGGCGGCGACATCCGTTCCCTGGAATACCTCGACTAATTCTTGTTCACTCATCAGGTGTTGCACTCTCTGGAATCGTCTGAGGTCCGGTGGCATGGCGAGGGCGAATATAGCCTATCCCGTCACCTTAGTCCACGCAGTGTCGTACCCCAGCCCAAGCTGGCCCCATCCATGAGAAACGCCGACGACGGTCCCGCAGCCTGAGAGCAGGAGAATTCGGCCCCACCCTTCCTGCTGGAAGGGTGGGGCAGGTGTGAGGTGTCAGTGTTCGTAGACGTTGGGAGGAGGGGAGTTCGTCTGGACGGTTCTGTGGTTGAACACCCGTGTACCGCCCTGCGTCCATGCGTTATTGAAGGAGGTGACGTTTCCGTTTTGAATGTTGACGCGCGCGTTGAAGACGATCCACGTCACTCCGGGGGTGTATGGAGGTGTCGTCAGAGATCCGGTGTACCGGTAGTGGGTGCGGTCGACCGGCAGCAGATTGGCGAGGTTGATGTCGCTGTGCGATTTCAGCTGGTCGGTCACCCTCGGTGGGTCGGTCAGGAACGCGTCGAAGGTGGTCGAAGTGAAGATGTTCGGGTCGGTCTTCGACTGCACTGCGAGAACTAAGGTCTGCCCGCCGACCGACTCGTGCTGGAGATGCGCCTCGATGGGGGACACGGCGTCGCCGGCGAACCGATGCTCGGACAATCCGTGGAAGTGCACGTTGAGGAGCTTGTAATGCACACCAGCATAGGTGACATAGAGGTCGGCGTTGTTGACCTTGAATTTCATCTCATCGTTGGATGACGTCTGCCCTTGGGGTGCGGCGTCGTGGAATTCGAAAACTCCGCTCAGCAGTGTGCTGTAGGTGGCGGGAATGATGAGCTGGTTGGCGGTACCCGATATCGCACAGGCCCGATCGATCTCCACGGGGCTGGCGACGGCGGAGTCGGTTCCGGGTGAACATACTGCGACGCCCTGCGCGGATGCTGTCCCCGGGACGCCGACCAGGGCGATGAGGGTGAAGAAGGCGACGGCTAATCGATAGATACGTACCGGCATGCGCAAACCTTCCGTGAACGGCCCTCTTATATGCGACAAGGGCTCAAATGGTGAGCCTCATCATCAAATAAGAGGGGCATTGGGGAGATGTCTCCTACTGCGATTTCCGGTTCCTCGAACACCCTGCGTCTGACCTCCAGGCAGGTCGTCAGCGCGCCGGTCTCCACGGTGAAGTCGGCGGTCAGCGTGGCGAGCTTCTTCACCGTCTCGTCGGTCGTGAGCAGGCCGCTGTCGATCACGATGACCTGGAGGAGCTCGCCGAAGATTTCGACGTCCGGTCTCTGCTGGATCCGGTCGCGCGGGAAGGCGCGAACGCTGGAGTTCCCACGCACTGTCTGCGGATGACGTGCGCTGTCATCTGTCATTCTGTTCTCCGTGGTCTGCAGGATGCCTGTTCGTGATATCGGGCCAGCCGCCCGTACGGCAGCTTTCTGCACGAATGGCGCAGGATTTCCGCACGCTGTGACAAATCATGGCAACGACAGCGTTCTGGTGCCGTGAGGGCGGTGGTGCCGAGGCTCCGGCGCCGAACAGCAGGGATCATCCGCGTGAACATGGTCAGCACGCTCGGGACTGTGGCCGTCACGCGCTGACCCGGAGGTGGCTGTCTACCGTGGTCAGGAGTGCCAGGATCGCCGTGACATCCCGGAGACCGGTCCGGCGTGGTGAACATCGGGGTGCATGCCGGATGCGAGGCTTCGTGCGAGGACTGCGTGGAATCCCCGGCACGCCGCGTCAAGGAGATGGTGACGGGCCGGATGGCGTCCGCAGGGAGCGGCGGTAGGTGCTGGGGCTGGTGCCGAAGGTTTGGCGGAAGGCCCGGGAGAAGGACGATGGACTGGTGAATCCCCAGCGGGCGCCGATCACCTGAACGGGCTGCCGGAGCCAGGCGGGGTCGGCCAGATCGGTCCGGCACTGTTCCAGGTGGCGTCGCCGTATGTGCGCGGCCACGCTCTCCCCACGGCTTTCGAATAGGGAGTACAGGGTGCGGAGAGAGACGTTGTGGGAGGCCGCGATGGTTTGTGGTGTCAGATGGAGGTCGGCGAGGTTGTGGTCGATGAAGGCGTCGATACGCCGCAGCAGCACCTGTTTCCGGGTTTCGATCGGGAGACGATCCCAGGCGTCGATCTGCTGGGCCAGCAGTCCGGAGACGAGTTCGAGTATCGACCGCTCCAATGCACGCAGTTGTGGTGTCGCGCAGTGCGCGGCGTGGGTGTCGAGGGAGGTGAGGAACTGGCGGAGGATGGGACCGATGCCGTGGCGCAGGATGAGCCGGCAGCCCAGCGCAGCGTCGAGCCGGTCAGCCGGAAGACTGATCATCGTGCGGGGGATGTGCACGATGATCACCCCGGTCCCTTTCTTGTCAGGGGTTCCGGCGGCGTAGGTGTGGGAGGTGTCGAATAAGACCGCGTCCCCGGCCGCCAGGTCGCTCCCGGTGCGCCGCTGGGAGATCCCCTGCGACCGTGCACGATCATCCCAAGTAGATAGTGCTCCGGATCGCTGCGGCGGATCAGCGCGGGCGTACGCCATGCCCGGTGGGCGGCATGGCTGTGCCGCGAGACCTCGACCTGCCCCAGGCTCAGGACACAGGTTCGCGCTCGGAACCCGGCGGGGTCATCAATGGCCAGGATATGGGGAGCCACGGTCCTGGACACCACATCCTGGTACCAGTCGGCCCTGTCCTTGGGCACGACCTCGTCCGTGGACATCCGCACCCACACGACGGTCTCCTCTCATAAAGCGCTGTACTGGGTGAGCATGCTGGTCTGGGCGTCGACGACCCAGTATGGTGCCAGCGTGGCGGTCTCGGGGAAGACGCCGGAGGCGAGGTGCGCGGGCCGGGGTCGAGGATGATGACGGCGCTGTGCACCGGTTCGGCGGGGGCGGCGCGATGAGCACGGTCCGCTGTCTGGCGCAGGCCGGGGCGCCTTCCCAGGGCAGCAGCCACTTTGCGGGTGACACCGCCCGAGTGGAGGGTTTCAGGGGATGTACTCCCCTTGCCTGCGGTCCGGAAATGACAAAGCACTGACGAAGACCACTGACAGGGATGTCGTCGTCTGTGCCGGACACGATTCACCCGGTGTCCAGAAATGTCGTGAAAGGGGGCCGTAATCGGCTTGGCGGCGCGCTCATTGCGACCCCGCGCCAAAGTCGGTGAATTGCCGGGTTTACAAGAGATCGCGGCCAGAGTCTGATGGAGGCCGGGCTTCTTGGGAGGCGATCGTGCGCTACGAACAGTTCTCCTTCACCGACCCGCTCTTCTATGACCTGCCCTCACGTTCCCCGCTGGCGAACAGGCGGTTCGCCGCCGGCCGCCCCGTCCCCGCCGGATGGCAACGTGAGGAGCGCGACGTCTGGACCGGCCTGATCCCTCCGGGCACACGGCTGCCCATGCAGGGCTGGAAGATCCACGTGTCGGCGGCTGCGGAGTCCGCCGACAAGGTCGTCTGCCAGGTCTGGGACTACTGCGTCCCGCGCACGATCTCGTTCAAGTACCTGACCGACCACTCCGGCTTCCATGTGCGCAACGGAAAGTACGCCGACCGCGGCGGCAGCGGCAAACTCCTCACGCTCTACCCGGACGCCACCGAACTGGAACAGGTGCTCACCGAACTGGGCGACGAACTGGCCGGGACGCGGGGGCCGTACATCCTCAGCGACGTCCGGTGGCGGGACGGGCCGCTGTACGTGCGCTACGGCGCCTTCGTCGAGCGGCACTGCCTCGACGCGCGCGGCGAGCAGGTGGCGGCGATCTCCACGCCGGACGGACGTCTGGTGCCCGACCGGCGGGAGCCGGAGTTCGTCGTGCCCGAGTGGGTGGAGGTTCCGGCCTTCTTGGAAGCCAGCGTGCGGGCGCGAACAAACCCGGATACTCCCCATGAGTTCCCGTTCCTGATCGAGCGGCCGCTGCACTTCTCCAACGGCGGCGGCGTCTACCTGGCCGACGATCCGCGCACCGGGCGCCGCGTGGTGCTGAAGGAGGCGCGACCGTTCGCCGGGCTGGACGTCGGCGGGCGCGACGCCGCACGACGGCTGCGGCATGAACGGGACTTCCTGACCGAGCTCAAGGGCAGCGGCACGGTGCCGGAGCCGTACGACTACCTCACCTGCTGGGAGCACGAGTTCCTGGTCGAGGAGTACATCGAGGGCGATTCCCTGCTCAGCCTGATGACCGGCCGCTATCCCCTGATCCACGCCGACCCGACCGAGGACGAGGTGGCCGCCTACACCCGCTGGGCGCTGGACGTGCTGGAGCGGATCGCGGCGGCCATCCGCACGCTGCACGGGCACGGCGTGGCCATCGGGGACTTCCACCCGCGCAACGTCATGGTGCGCCCCGACGGCCAGATCAGGTTCGTCGATCTGGAGGTCGCCTCCTTCACCCTGGACGAGACTACGGCGATGCTGGGCGCCCCCGGCTACGCGGCGCCGGACGGCCGGACCGGCGCCGAGGCCGACCGCTACGCCATGGCCTGCCTGTACCTCAGCATGTTCCTGCCGCTGACGGCGCTGCTGCCGCTCGACCCGGGCAAGGCCACCGTGCTGGCCGACGCCGCCGCAGACCGGTTCGGCGTCGACCGCGCCCTGTTCGACCAGCCGGTCCGGGAGTTGCGCGACCGCCGTCCCGCGCACACCCACGACCCCGGCCACAACGTTGCCCGGCTGGCCGGGGAGATGGACGCCGGCAGGCTCGATTGGCCGGGCCTGCGCGCGTCCCTGTGCGAGGGGATCGCCGCCGCCGCCACGCCCGAGCGCACCGACCGGCTCTTCCCCGGCGACATCGAACAATTCTCCGCCAACGGCCTCGGCATGGCCAACGGCGCAGCGGGCGTGCTCCACGCCCTGTCGCTGGGCGGCCGCGAGCGTTCCCCCGCTCACGAGGAATGGCTGCTCGACGGGGTACGGCACCGCCGCCACAACAGCCGCCTCGGCTTCTACGACGGCCTGCACGGCATCGCCTACACCCTGGAAGAGCTGGGCCGGCGGCAGGACGCGCTGGCCGTACTGGAGAGGGTCGTGGACACGCGGCCGGAGCGGCTGTCGGCCGGCCTGTACGACGGGCTGGCCGGAGCGGGGCTCAATCTGCTGCGCTTCGCCGAGCTCACCGGCGAGGACTCCCTGCGCGAGCGGGCCGTGGCCGCCGGCAGGGAACTGCTCGCCCGGTGGGAGACGACCCGCTACCGGCCCGGCCTGCTACACGGCCCATCCGGCCAGGCGCTGCTGCACATCCGCCTGTTCGAGGCCACCGGCGACCAGTCGTTCCTCGACCACGCCGCGACCGCGCTGCGCGCCGACCTCGCGGTCTGCGCGACGCTGGCCGACGGCAGTGTGCAAGTGGATGAGGGCTGGCGGATGATGCCCTACATCGCCACGGGCAGCGTCGGCATCGGCCTGGTCCTGCGGGAGTACCTGCGTCACCGCGAGGACGAGGCGTTCACGACCGCGCTGGCCGGGATCGGCCGGGCGGCCCGCTGCGAGTTCGTCATCGGCTCCGGTCTCATGAACGGCAGGGCGGGCTTCATCGCCTTCCTCGCCGGGCCGCGTGAGCCGGAGCTTCTCGACCGGCACCTGCGCAGGCTGTCCTGGCACCTCCTGCCCTACCGCGGCCACGCCGCGTTCCCCGGTGAACAGCTGATGCGGCTGTCCATGGATCTGGCCACCGGTTCCGCCGGTGTCCTGACGGCGCTGTGCGCCGTGTTCGACGGCACGCCCGTTCTGCCCTTCCTCACTCCCTCAGAAAGGACACGATCGGCATGACGCACGTACTGGACCTGCAGAGGCTCAAGAACCCCGACGCCGACCTCGAGCGCGCGGTCGCCGGCAACAGCAGCGTCAGCCTCCTGATGTGCGGTGACAGCAGCACGCTCAGCATCATGTTGTGCCACGGCTGCCACTGCTGACCGGCCCTTCTTCGATCAGCGCCGACCCGGCCGGCCCTCATCCGGCCGGATCGGCGCGCACGGCTTTGGCCGATCCGATAGCGAGGCCGGCAGGGTTTGCGGCCGGCCCAAAGCCGGGTGGCGGGGCCGCTCTGAGAGGGCTGAGCTTCCCCCAGCTCTGCGGACACCTTGACCTGAGGTCACCCTTGATCATCAGGGAGGATGTCCTCTGTGGCAGCACCCCCCGATGAGGTGCTGTGGTAGGCGGCGCACAGGACATCAACGGCTGAGCAGGTGGCCACGCTCAAGGCCCAGCCCGGCGGCGTCATCGTCACCTACGGCCTGGGCCCGGACGCCACGGGCTGCTCGACGAGATCCACCTGTCGGTGCCCCCGATCCTGGTCGGCAAGGACGAACCGCCCGAGCCGCTGTTCACCGATGGACTGACGGGCAAGCTGCGGCTGCTCGGCACCCTGGTCGCGGGCGTCGTCGTCCCGTCCTACAGGGCTACGGCTTAACGCAGCAGGTCGGCCAGGGCCGCGACGCCCTGGTCGATGGCCTGCTCGCGGACGTTGCCGAAGCCCATTACCAGACACGGACCGCTGGTTGCCGCGCCTAGTACGTTGCCCGACATGCCGTACAAGCCCACCCCACGCTCACGCGCAGCGGCCACGAGGCTCTCTTCCTTGGCACCGGCGGGCAGGTGCGCGATCGCGTGGAAGCCCGCGTCCAGGCCGGTCAGTCGAATCTGCGGTGCGTGTCGGCCGACGGCGGCTACCAGGGCGGCGGGGCGATGGGCGTAGATCCCGCGCATCTGCCGAAGATGCCGGTCAAACCGCCCCAATTCGATCAGGATCGCCAGCGCGACCTGGTCGAGCGCCGGTGATCCCCGATCCAGTAGCGCCTTCTGCCCCGCCACTCGCCCGGCCCAGCCGGGCGGGCATATCACCCAGCCCAGGCGCAGCACCGGGGCGAGCGTCTTGCTCACCGTCCCGAGCAGAAACACGCGATCGGCGGCCAGACCCTGCAGGGCGCCGACAGGCTGGCGGTCGTAGCGGAACTCCGCATCGTAGTCATCCTCGATGATCAGTCCTCCCCAGGCCAGCAGCTGATGACGCCGCTCGGGAGCCAGCACGACACCGGTCGGCCACTGGTGGGCAGGGGTGAGCACGACGGCCTGCGCGCCACTCGCGGTCAACGCCTCGACCACGACTCCCGCACCATCCACCGGCACCGGGACCTGTCCGGTGCCAGAACTGATGCAGGGGGTCTGACCTGGTCTTCTAGGCTCGTCTCTTGTGTTGTTTCGGCTTCTGTATCTGCTGGTGGTCAGGGTGTTCGGCTGGCTGGTGTTGCTCACACGGGGGAGTGCTTCGAAGAGGTGGAGATCTTGGTGTTGCGGCATGAGGTCGCGGTGCTGTGTCGTCAGGTCGTCCGGCGCAGGCCGGATTGGCCGATCGGGCGTTGCTGGCCGCGCTGGCGAGGACGTTACCCGCTCGCCTTCGGCTGCATCGCATCGTGACACCCGGCACGCTGCTGGCCTGGCACCGCAGGCTGGTCAAGAAGAAGTGGACCTTTCCCGGCAATCACGGTCGGCCACCCATTTCTGAGAAGCTCCGTGCTCTGATCGTCCGGTTGGCGCGGGAGAACTCGGGGTGGGGGCATCGGCGCATCCGGGGCGAGCTCCTTGGTCTTGGATGCCGGGTAGGGGAGGGGACGGTCCGCCGGGTCCTGGCGGCGGCGGGGTTCGGGCCCGCGCCGCGCCGGGCTTCACCGACCTGGCGCCAGTTCCTGACTGCTCAGGCCTGCGGCATCCTGGCGTGCGACTTTCTCCACGTCGATACGGTGTTCCTCAAGCGCCTGTACGTGTAGTTCGTGATGGGATCGAAACGCGGCGCCTGCACATTCTCGGTGTCACGGCTCACCCGACCGGTGCCTGGACGGCGCAGCAAGCGCGCAACCTGCTGATGGAACTCGGCGAACGAGCCGACAGGTTCCGGTTCCTGATCCGGGACAGGGACGGCAGATTCGGCAGAGATTTCGACGATGTGCTCGCCGGCGCGGACGCGCACATCGTCAAGATTCCGCCACGCTCGCCACGGGCGAACGCGTTCGCCATCAGGCGCTGTCACTACGTCAGCCCCTTCACGTTCCGGTTCACGATCCGGCCGAGGTGGTCGATCTCACCCCCGAATAGAGAGACGAAGCGCCGTCTGCGGCCTTATCAATGAGTACCGCAGAGCTGCTTGACGACGTACGAAACCGCAGGCCGGCACCACGAGCAAGTTGTGGCACCGGACAGGCGGCGCTGACCGAGCTGTCGCTGCGCACCATCCGGCACTACGAGGAGGTCGGCCTGGTCCGGGCCTCGGCCCGCAGCCAGGGCGGTTTCCGCCTGTACACCGAGGCGGACGTGGCCCGGCTGATGGTGATCCGCCGGATGAAGCCGCTCGGATTCACGCTGGAGGAAATGGGCGAACTGCTGGCCATCACCGACCGGCTCGACGGCGGCGAAGCGGCGGCACTGGAGGCGGCCGAGCGCGAGCAACTGCTGGCGCGGCTGGGCCGCTTCCAACAGGCCACTCGTGACCGCTGCCAGGTACTGCACACGCAACTAAGCCGGGCCGAGGAGTTCGCCGCCGACCTGCAGCGGCACGCCGGCCAGCTGGCCAGCGGCGCTGTCTACCCGCGGTCTGAGGCCATCCACTCCTGCTGGCGGGCGCGAGACAGGCTGCAGCCACCTCCTGCCTGACCCACCGACGCGCAGGAACGCCCGATCAGCGGGCGGGTTGCTGATCGGCCGGCTCGCCAGGGGCGTCGGGTGTGCCGTCACGCCGTCGCGGCAGCGCGGCCGCCAGGAGGGCGACGGCGACCAGCACCACGGCGAGAACGGCGAACGCCTGCCCGTACCCGGCCGCCAGAACGTGTGCCGGTGCCGGACCGCCGCCTACAAGGTGTGCCGGTGCCGGACCGCCGCCTACGCCGTCCGGTCCCGTCGTCAGCGTGACCAGAGCGGCCAGGCCGAGCGCGCCGCCGATCTGCTTGGCGGTGTTCATCAGTCCGGAGGCCGCCCCCGCATCGCCCGGGGCGACGCCTGAGGTGATCGTGACGGTGAGCGGCGTGTTCAGCAGGCCCGCGCCGAGCGAGATCAGCACGGCCGGGCCGCCGATGGCCGTCAGGTAGTCCTGCCCCGGGGCGATGCGGCTCTGCCACCAAAAGCCGGCCGCGCCGATCAGCGCCCCGGCGGCGATGAGCACGCGATCGTCGGCGCGGCGCATCAGCCACGGCGCCACCCGCAGGCCGACCAGCATGGTCAGCAGGGTGTGCGGCAGGAAGGCCAGCCCGGTCTGCAACGGCCCGTAGCCCAGGACGTTCTGTAGCGACAAGGTCAGGAAGTACCACATCGGGTTCAGGCACGCCCCGGCCAGCAGCATCACGGTGTTGCCCAGCCAGATCGGCCGCGGCCGCAGCAGCGACGGCGGAATCAGCGGCGCCCGCGCCACGCGCACCTCGACCAGTACGAACAGGGCCAGCACAACGGCCCCGGCGAGCGCGAAGGCGGGCGCGCCGGACAGGCCATAGGCCAGCGCGCCCAGCCCGGCACTGGCCAGCACGGCGCCGAGCACGTCCAGCCGCCGCCGGCCATCGCGCGCCCGGCCGGAGGGCAGCAGGCGGGCCGCGGCCAGGCAGACCAGCCCGATCGGCACGTTGATCAGCAAAATCCAGCGCCAGGACAGGTACTGCGTCAGCGCGCCGCCGATCAGGTTGCCCGCTGTCCCGCCGGCCAAGCTCACCGCCGTCCAGACGGCGATCGCCCGGGTACGCCGCGGCCCCTCGGCAAAGGACGACATCAAGATCGTGAGTGTGGCCGGAGCCAGGATCGCCGCCCCCACCCCCTGACCGGCGCGGGCGGCGATCAGCGCGCCGGGCACATCGGCCAGCCCGCCGGCCAGGCTCGCGACGGTGAACACCGCCAGGCCCGCGGCAAAGACACGCCGGTGCCCGTACACGTCGGCCAGTAGGCCGCCGAGCAGCAACAGGGCGCCGAAACTCAGCGCGTAGGCGTTGCCGACCCACGCCAGATGCGCCGCGTCGAAGCCGAGCGTGTGCTGGATGGACGGCAGCGCGACGTTCACCACCGACACATCCAGTACCACCATGAACTGCGCGGCGCACAGCAGCGCCAACACGACCGGCACCCGATCCGCCTCCCAACACATTACGATGTGATCACATTGGTTTACGCTGGCTCCAGCATATAATCCGATGTGTACACATTGAGAAGCTGGGAGGGTCCATGGGCAGAGGGCCGGGTGCGCAGCACGCGCAGCGGCGCAATGAGATCGCCGACGCGGTGCTCGCCATCGTCGCCGATCGCGGCCTGGCCGCGGTCTCGCTGACCGAGGCGGCCGCCCGGGCGGGCGTCTCACCCGGCCGGGTGCAGCACTACTTCCCCGCCAAGCAGCAACTCCTGGAAGCCGCCTTCGAGCGCGGCAACGAGTTGTCCAGCGCCCGCATCCGGGCCAAGGCCGGCGCCGACCTGCAGGCCGCCGAGCCCCGCCTGGTGCTCACCACGGTGCTGAACGAGCTCATCCCCTACGACGCCGCCAGCCAGGCGCACATACGTGTACGGCAGTCCTTTCACGCCCTGGCGCTGGCCGACGAGCAGATCGCCGCCCGGCTGCGTCAGCTGTATGACGCCTTCCACCGGGACATGACCGACCTGCTGCACATCGACCAGAGCGCCGGCCGCCTGATGCCCGGCGCAGACCCGCACCGGCACGCGCTCAGCCTGGTGGCGCTCGCCGAAGGCCTGGCCACCTACGTGCTCATCGGCGTCACTACCAGCCAGGCCGCCCAGCACCGCCTGCAGGCGGCGATCGACGACCTTTACCGCTAAGCGTCCCGACCCGCCCAGGGCGCCGGCCACCCGCATCGGCAGCGGCCCGAAAGCGTCCTGGCGTGCCGACGGCATGGGGCCATGCGCCCCGAAGCGTTACGCTCGCACCTGTCCGCTTTCGTTGCAGTTACGCTGCAAGGTCGGAAGCGAACGCCGCACATGCTGCGGCCAAGGGATCCAAAGGGCGGCATGAGGATTCCTCATGTCTTCTTCCGGCTCCATCCACCGCCTCCATCCTTCCCACCAGCGCCCCGACTCCGCTCAGCAGGGGCCAGCGCTGGTCGGCGTCGAAGACCTCAATCCACCCTCGCGGGCCGACGCCCGCACGCAGGCCGGCCAAGCCGGGACGCGTCAACTGGTCGGCGGCCTGATCCGCACCGTGACCCTGATAGCAGGCTGGGCCTGGCGCAACTCCCCGCGCCTGACGCTGGCGGCCCTGGCGGTCTACGCCGGATCGGGAGTAGCCGGCGCACTCGGCCTGCTGGCAACCGCGCACGTCCTGAGCGACCTGCTGAGCGCAGGACCGGCACCGCACCGACTCACCGCCTGTACTGCTTCAAAACTCATCGCGTAGTGCTTGATCTGCGGCTTTGACCTCCAGGCGCCGCGCAGGCAGGATCGCGGTCTGTGTCGGTTCGTCTGCTGTATCTGACCTTGACCGGGTGTTTGGCTGGCTGGTGTTGCTGGGGCGCAGCCAGGCGTCCGAGGACGTCGAGATCATGGTCCTCCGCCACGAAGTTGCTGTGTTGAAGCGTCAGGTCGTCCGGCCGAAGCCGGACTGGGCCGATAGGGCGCTCTTGGCGGCCTTGGCCCGCTTCTTGCCGTCGATGCTGCGGGCTCATCGGCTGGTCACCCCGGACACGTTGTTGGCGTGGCATCGTCGTTTGATCAGACGCGCATGGACCTACCCCCACCGTGCCGGCCGCCCCGGAACAAGCAAAGAGGTCCGAGACCTGGTCCTTCGTCTGGCCCAGGAGAATCCGAGGTGGGGGTACCGGCGGGTCCACGGCGAACTGGTGCGGCTCGGTGTGCGAGTCAGCGCGGCGACGGTGCGGCGGATTCTGCGTTCACGCCGACAACCGCTGGCGCCACGAAGCGTCGACACCTCGTGGCGGACGTTCCTGCGCCTGCAGGCGAAAGGACTGTTGGCCTGTGACTGTTGAGTCGGCCTGGGGTGCGGTGGCGGGTTGCTCCCGCTCCGTTTCCCCAGGCCGCTCGCCGAACCCGCCGTGCGGATCTCTCCGCAACGGGGCTCTCCACGGTTTCTGTCGTTTAGGTGTATTGCCCCGAGAGGTTGGGGACACGGCTGGCCGGTGGATGGCCTCCGAGTGCGGTGTGGCCGGATCGCCAGCTGACACCATAAGAACCGCAGGCCAGACGCAGAATCCTATTATTGAGCCCCACAGGACCCGCTGATTAGGAGTTTCCTTGATCGATGTCCGCCGGTGTCGGGGCGGTGGCGATCGGTCCTGTCCGGCCGACGCCAGCGCATCTTGCGCCCTCCTCGATCCAACCGCGAGGTCACTTTGACGGCTTGGTCAGAATAATGATCCTTTGCGGCGCAACCTGCGCTCATAACGCTTGAGCTGCACGACATGACGTCCAAGTAGAAGCTGAGCAATTGCTCAAATCGGGCTGAGCGTTCGCTCAGACGAGAGTGATCGACACTTGACTGACTCCAGGTCAGATTAGGTGGACGAATTTTCGGCACCCACAATGTACCGACGACAAACGTCGCTGACGTCGCCGCCCACTGGTGGAGGGGAGCTCTGAACCGGTCAGAGCCCTTGCCAGGGCGTCGTAGGCAGTTCTTCGGGCCAGTCCGGTATCAACGCACGCACGAAGGAATCGGCGTCGTAGCGCGCACTGGCCTCGGGCCACGGCGGAAACTCCGCCTCCGGGGCGGATCGGATCCACCCGGTGTATCGCAGTTCCTCGACGGCCAGGCCGCGCTCGTCACCCAGTTCCGCCTCCATCTGCACGCCCAGCCCGTCGCTGTGCACCATCGCCCGAGTCGGTGCCTGATAGTGCGGGTTTCGCCATCCCAGCGTCGCCAGCGTCGTGTCGAGCCCTGTCCGGAGGGATGGCTCGGTCAGGTTCTCGCGGGCCAGCCAGGGATTCATCACCGTTCCCGCGGCGGGTCCCGGCCGGACACCTCCAATGGCGAGCAGCAGGCCCAGTTCCCAGTCCCAGAAGGTCGGGCCTTCCACCTCGGCCCAGTGCGTGCCCGTCGTCGTCTCCACCGGCATGCGCAGGGCGCCTTCGGCGAAGTACTGGGGCAGGGCCGGCCCTACGGCCTTTCCGTCCATCGATGTCGTGACTTTGCCGAGTACTCGACGGGCGGGAAAGTCCACCAGCATGTCCGTGGCCGAGGTCACCCCCGGCTCCACCACGTGGATGGACGTGTGCGCCCGTGACCGTCCCGTGAGCAGCAACCGCTGAACCAGCGATGCGGCGGCCTGTGCGGTCGCCGCATCATTCACCGGGTCATGGTTCGTCAATGAACCGCTCCCCCTACCACTCCGATTTGCAGACTCCGTGGCACGGCCGCGTCTCACTCCCGCACACCACGAGAAGGCAGGCGAGCGCCAGTGCCAGTGTAGGCAGACGTATGCAATTCTGCGCGCGGTCGGAGCAGTTGGCGCCTATGCACGCGAACATGCACCTGAAGTAGTCATTGGGGCTGAGCGGTTCAGCCTCACCCGGCCGAGCCAGCGACAGGGGCGAGACCTGCAGCGCGGCCGTATTGATCCTGCCGCCGGATGCCAATGCTTTCGGATCGCCGGACACGTACTCGAGCGAGGCGTCGACCCGGCCCCGGGCGACACGTCTCACCAGCACGGCGGCTCGGGTGGGATCTCCGTCCTTGCGGGCGTAGAACGACAGGACGGCCGCGTCCGCGACGGTGCCCACCACGATCTCCTCCTGCGGCATCAGTTCGAAGCCGGCGCGCAGAAGCCTCTGCCGCACAACGTCCATGCGGTCGTATCCGGCGGCCTGGGCGAGGAGGTCCCTCTTCTCCTCCGCGGTGAGTTCCGGCGTTGTTCCCGCCAGTGCCGTACCGGGAAGCAGTATCGATCCGGTGACCACTGCCAAACCGGCCACTCCGGTTCGGAGAAAGGCACGCCGCTTCTCCGAGACGTTGCCACGGTCATCGCCGATGGCCCTCAGCACCGTCGCGGACTGCCGTGCGCCCAGATGACGGACGAGCGTGGCGATCATTGACACCCCGGTGAGCAACCGGGTCTTCTGCGAGGAGAGCACCACGAGCGCGGGCCGCAGGGGAAGAGGCTTCCCTGCCTCCTCCGCCCATTGCGCGGCCAGTGGGTCATCCAGTCGCACGGCATCCAGGCGCTGCTCGGAAACCGCAACGACCTCGGTCGCGAGTTTGCTGCATCGACCGCACTTGCCTTCATAGAGCAGGATGTGTCTGCGCATTGAGAATCCTTCTGCGAGGCTGACCTGAGTCGGTGACACAGAACACGCTAGGCGTGTGTATTGCGCATGACGTCCACCCGCTGGGGTCAACTTTCGCAGTACATAATCAGCTCTCCCTGGAAGCGTCGGCGGCAGGCCGTCACCAAACCGCAGTCGTAGGCCAATGCCACGACTTGGGCCCTGTTCGACAAGCCCAGCTTGGCCATCAGACGATTCAAGTGTGTCTTCACCGTTCCCTCGCTCAAGTGGAGGATTTCGGCGATTTCTCGATTGGAAATGGCGCGCCCCACCAGCGCCAGCACCTGCTGTTCCCGGGGCGTCAGCCCTTCCGGCAGTTGCTGTGGAACGTCCTCCACCAGGTACCGCACCACGGGTCGCGACACCAAGGTTTCACCCGCCGCGACCACTCGCACCCCGTCCAACAACCGCTCCGGTGGAGTGTCCTTGAACAGGAACCCGGCGGCTCCCGCGCTCAGCGCGGCACAGACATGGTCGGCAGCGTCGCGCGCCGTCAGCATCAACACCGCAGGCGACCAGTCATGCGCGGCCGCCGCCACGATCCGCCGGGTGGCCTCGATCCCGCCTATCCCCGGCATCTGCATATCCATGAGAACCACGTCGGGGTGCAGTTCGCCAGCCAGCCACACCGCCTCTTCTCCGCAGGCGGCCTCGGCCACCACCTGCAGGCTCCCGTCATCCGCCAATAGAGTCACCAATCCGGTGCGCGTGAGCACCTCATCATCTGCGACGAGTACGCTATGCCTGTCCGCGCCGAATCTCGCTGACTGCGCAGGTGTCATTCCGGCCTTCCGGGATTCGCCTAGCCGCATTCTTGTTGCTCACCTGCGGCCGAGCCGAGCAGGGTGCATAGGGTGAATAGTCGTCCGCCAATTGACGTGAGCCGGACTCGATATCTCTTTTGCTCACATCGCGGCAAACTCTTGCAGCCGGATTCGAGTACATGACGAACTCGTCATCGCGGTCAAGCCTGGGCAGTATGCCCGTTATAGAGATGTTATCGATGGATCTACATTTTTTATATATAGTCTCTCGGCGTGTCCGAAACGTCATTGCCGGACGAGCGGTCGGCAGGGATGCCCCGCCGGATCGATAGCGGCAACTGGCCGGCATCAGTGCGTATACCGCCGCTGGCGCCGCAGGTGCGGACCCGGCCGGGCGAGGAGTCGACGTGGTGGACGAGCCCGCCGCCGGCCGTCGAGGGCAGCGCAGGCCGAGCGGTTGTGGCAGCAGGCGCGCCGGGTCCCCTCCCCGCCCCGGCGCCGGGGCGAGCCGATCACGATCGAGATGGAGGACAGAGACCGTGGACGCTGACCAGCGGGCGCAGGTGTTGGCGAAGGCGGTCGGCGATGGGGCGGCTGGTGAAGATGACGCGCCGGGAGCTGCAGCAGCGGCGAGCTCTACCACCGCTACGAACGCGGGCTGGAGAATCAGCTCGACACTTGAGTAGCTCCAGGTCAGATTATGCGGACGGATTCTCTGCATCCACACTGGTGGCGCATTCAGGCAGCCGCACCGATCCTCTGCCGACTGCCCCTCGGCACCGGGCTGCGCGCACTGTCTCAGCTGACTGGCGTCCTCGCAGCGGGGTTGCCATAGGGGCCCTCAGAAGGTGAACGTTCCGTAGCGTCCCTGCTGATACAGCAAAGGCGGCGCGGAGGTGCCGGCGACGGCGTCCGTCTCACGGACATGTCCGACGACGATCTGGTGATCGCCTGCGTCGTGGATGTCGTGGACGGTGCAATCGACGTAGCCAACCACTGCGTCGATGTGCGGGGCTCCGGTGGCCGTTGGGGTCCATGTGAGATTGGCGAACTTGTCGCGGTCGTTCATGGCCATCCTGGCGGCCAGGTCTGCTTGGTCGGCGGCCAGGAAGTTGACGGCGAAGTGCCCGGAGTGGCGGATCTGCTGGAGGGTGTGCGAGGTCTCGGCGGCGACGAACATGACCAGTGGGGGATTGAGCGAAACGTTGCTGAAGGCCTGGCAGGTCATTCCCACAGGCTGGCCGTCGTCGGTGAGCGAGGTCACGACGGTGACGCCTGAGCCGTAATGGCTGAGCACGTCACGGAAGCGGTGCGCGGTGATTGGTGCACGCGTCTGCATCGACCTCGTCGCGCTGTCGAGTTCAGCCATGGGGGACGATGGTACGGCGCGGCATCCTCGCACGCGGGAACGGTGGTGAGCGAGCCCCGCGTGAACGACTCATACTGGGCGTCTATCCCCGTGGTGCGGGCCGCCCGCCTGCCTCGTGTCGTGGACGACATCGGCTGTGAACACGTCCCTCAGCTCATAGGGGGCCGAGTCGGCCGCATGGCCGTAGCGGGCCAATAGCTGCTGAATCTCGACGTTGTCATCAGGCGTCATGATGGCTGTAACGCTTCAAATCTCGCACACAGTGCGTGACCTGCAACGACGTTGCAGTTTGAGTCGGCTGTTGAGCATCCGCTCAATCCCACTTGAGCGTTCGCTCAGACAAGAGTGATCAACACCAGAGAAACTACAGCTCAACACAGCTGGATGGATTCTTCGGCACCCACAATGCTGCTGCTCGACGCGGTGCTGCTGGTGGCTGCGCTGGCCGCCGTGATCGTGACCGGTCGCTGGGTGGTACGGCTCAGCCTGCGGCCACTGAGCAGGATGGAACGTACCGCGCAGGGCATCACCGACGGTGACCTGGATCTGCGGCTGACCTACACAGACCGCGTACGGAGATCGGCCGGGTGGGCGCCGTACTGAACACGATGCTGGAGCGGCTGCAAGGGGCGTTGCGCGAGAGCGAGGCGTCGGAGGCGCGGTTGCGGCGCTTCGTCTCCGACGCCGGGCACGAGCTGCGCACCCCGCTGACGTCGATCCGCGGTTTCGCGGAGATGACGCTGCGCCACGAGAAACTGCCCGCGGCAGAGGTGCGGGAGGCCACCCGGCAGATCCAGCAGAACGCCGCGAGGATGGGCCTGCTCGTCGACGACCTGCTGGCCCTGGCCAAGCTGGATGAGGAGCCCGACTACCGCACGGTACCGGTGGATCTGCTGGCCATCGCGGCCGACGCGGTCAGTGCCACCGCGCTGCAACGCCTGCCCCACCCGATCGACCTGGGCCCGCTCGGTGCCGGGGCTGGAGCTTGTGGAGACGGTCGGTGACCCGGACCGGCTGCGGCAGATCGTCGGTAACTTGGTGTCGAACGCGGTGACCCACACTCCGCCCGGCACGCCCGTCCACGTCCGCGTCGGCATCGCCCCGGCGGGGGAGGCCGGTGGCGTCGACCGTTCCGGCAGGGTCGGGGCGGCACCCGCCTTTCCCGAGGGCACGCCACTGTCGGACCTGGAGGTGGCCGATGAGGGGCCCGGCCTGGCCGCCCATCAGGCCCAGCGGATCTTCGAGCGGTTCTTCCGAGTGGACCCGTCGCGCTCACGCGACCGCGGCGGAAGCGGCCTCGGCCTGGCTATCGCGGCGGCCATCGCCCGTGGCCACAACGGCCGACTCGAGGTGGATACCGCGCCCGGCCGAGGTTGCACGTTCCGCCTGCTGCTGGAGGCTCGCCCGGTCACGGGTCGCTGAGCGACACGCGGTTCTTCGCCACCCATCTCCTCAATGGATGTAGAGCGTCTTCTGCTCGGTGAAGAAGTGCCAGGCCTCGGTACCGCCCAGCCGCCCGAATCCGGAAAGCGCGACTCCGCCGAACGGCACATGGGGTTCGTCCCCCACGGAGGGGCCATTGATGTGAACGGCGCCGACGCCCAGCCGGCGGGCAAACCGAACCGCACGGCCGGTGTCGTCGGCCAGGACCGAGGCGATGAGGCCGTACGGCGTGCCGTTCGCCCGCTCCAGCAGTTCCGGCTCCGTCGCGCACGCCTGCACGCTCACCAGCGGGGAGAATGCCTCCTCGCGGGAGAAGCGGGCGGCGGGGTCGACGGCGCTGAGGACGGTCGGCCGGGCCAGGAGGCCGTCAGGTTCGCCGCCTCCGGCCAGGACGCGGGCGCCGCGGGCCTGTGCGTCCAGGACGAGGTCGCGGAAGTGGTCCGCGGAACGCCGGCTGATGAGCGGGCCGATTGCGGTCGCGGGTGAACGCGGGTCGCCCACCGTCAGGGCCTCGGCTCGGGCGGCCAGCCGTTCGACGACATCGTCGTGGAGGGATTCGGCGAGGAGGACCCGGTCGGTGCTCATGCAGACCTGGCCGGAGTTGGCGAAGGCTGAGACGGTGATGAGGTCGGCGGCGCGATCGGGATCGGTGCCGTCGAGGACGACGGTGACGTTCTTGCCGCCCAGCTCCATTACCGCCGGCTTCAGGTGCGAGGCCGCGAGCTGCGCGATCGAACGGCCGACGGGGGTCGAGCCGATGAAGACCACCCGGCGCACCTCGGGCCGCTCGACCAGGGTCGCCACCAGGGCGGGGCTGTCAGCGGGGGCGCAGGTGAGCACGTTGACCACGCCGTCGGGCATCCCCGCCTCGGTCAGGGTGTCGGCGAGCAGGTTGCCCGCGGCGTACGGCGCCGCCTCGCTTGGGCGCAGGATGACGGTGTTGCCCGCGGCCAGGGCGATGGCGATCGCACGCGTGGACAGCACGACGGGGGCGTTCCACGGGATCATGGCCAGCACGATCCCGGCGGGCTGACGCAGGTCCAGGTTGGTGGTAGCCGGGTTGTGAGAGGGCAGGACAGACCCGCTCGGCGTGCTCGTCAGCGAGGCCGCCTCGCGGAGGTTCGCGGCGGCCTCTGCGATGTTCATCTCGGCCCACTGCCGGACCGCGCCTGTCTCCAGGGTCAACGCGTCGTAGTGCTCGGGCGCGTGCTGTTCGAGCAAGTCCGCCGCGCGCAGCAGGATGCGGCGGCGTTCGCTGTGGGACGTACGTGACCAGCTGTGGAAGGCGGTCCACGCGGCGGCGACGGCGTCGTCGGCGTCGGCAGGTCCGGCGCAGGCCACGTCCGCGAGGACTTCACTCGTGACGGGCGAGGTCCAGGGGAAGGTCCGGGCGTCCCGCGCGGGGACACGCTTGCCGTTGATGAGGAGGCCGAGCAAGGGTTTCTCCTTAGAAGACGAGGACAGGCTTGACGGCGACACCTTCGGAGGCGTCGATGGCCGCGCGGTTGATGTCCTCGAAGGGGTAGGTCCGCACCAGCTTCTCCAGGGGGAAGCTCCCCTGCCGGTGAGCGTCGATCAGCGTCGGGATGAAGGTCTCCGGTTCGCTGTCGCCGAGCGTCACGCCTCGGATGGAGCGGCCCAGCAAGAGCCGGTTCACATCGAAGGAGGCGCGGGTTCCGGCGGTAGGCGCGCCGATCAGCGCGATCTGGCCGGCGACTCCGAGGTTGTCGATGAGCATCTCCAGCAGGCCGATGTTCCCGGTGGTGTCGATGATCGCGTCCACATTCTGCGGGCACTCGCCGAGCGAGGTGTGGGTGGCGCCGAGTTCACGCGCCAGGTCCAACCGGGACTGAACCCGGTCGATGGCGATGACCGCCCCTGCCGGGGTCATGCGTGTCGCCATGATCGCGGACAGGCCCACGGCGCCGACTCCGGCGATCGCGATCGTGTCGCCGGGCCGGGGACGGATGATGTTGAGGATGGCCCCGGCACCGGTCTGGGCACCGCAGCCGAGCGGGGCCAGGATCGGTAGTTCCGCATCGGTCAGATGGCTCGGCAGGACGACGATGCCGCGTTCGTCGACGAGGGCGTGCGTGGCGAAGGACGACTGGCCGAAGAAGTGGCCGTTCAGGTCGGCCCTCTTGTGCCGGAGGGTGGCGCTGCCGTCCGCTCGGCGGCCGCCGAAGAGGTTGAGCTCCATCTGATGGTCGCAGTGGGCCGGGTGGCCGCCGCGACAGCCGCGGCAGCGGCCGCAGGAGGTGAAGGTCAACACGACGCGGTCGCCCGGCCGTGTCCGCGTCACCGCGGCGCCGGTCGCCTCCACCACGCCGACTCCCTCATGTCCGAGGACACCCGGCAGGGGATATGGCAGGGCGCCGCTGGCCGCGTTGAGGTCCGTGTGGCACATTCCGACGGCCAGCATGCGGACGCGCACCTCATCCGGGCGCGGGTCGTCCAGTTCGACCTCCTCCAGGCTGAAGGGTTGTCCTGGGGCCCACACCACCGCTGCTGTCGGCATGACGGATCTCCATCTCCTGAGCACCTATGCGTCTTGCTAAATAGGTACCAGGTCCTGTGATGCGAGACCACCTAAAGAAGTTGGATGGCAGGTGCGCTGAACTGCACTTATAACTATTCTATATGACTCTATATAGAACTGTGCTTTGTCTTATAACTGTAGATATAGCCATCATTGGCTGCCCGCTACGATCCAAGGAGAAAGATGTCTACGTCACCCAACGCCATCAGGTTCGCCAGCTACATCGTGGCGGTCCAGGACCTGGAGAAGGCCTGCGCTTTCTACTGCGCACTGGGAGCGGAGCTGGACCGGACGACCGAGCTGGTCCAGCCGACTCCGATCTCCGCCCTGCTCCAGGAGCTGTACGACATTCCTGCGGGAACTAAGTTTCGCATTGCGAAACTCAGGATTCCGGGCTCCGACATCGTGATGCGGCTGGCCGAGTTCACCGATCTCGACCGGGGCTCCAGCTACCCGCGGTTCTACGACCCCGGTGCTGTGCAGCTGATCCTCGACCTACGCGAGATCGGCCCCGCCCTGGAGGCCGCGCGAGAGTTCGGCGTGAAGGTCATCACGGTCGGTGACGCGCCCGTGCAGATCGGGTTCCCCGGCGATCCCGCCCCGACCGAGGCCATCGTGGTGGAGGATTTCGACGGCCATTATGTGGAGTTCGTCAGGGTGAATCCCGAGCATGTCGCCAACAAGTTCGGCGAGACCCCGGGCCCGGCCAAGCTCACCCAGGATCTCGGCGTCAACATCGTGTTCCCGAGCTTTCGCAGCGTGCCCAAGGACCTCGGTGACACCGTGGCCTTCTACCGCGAGGAGTTCGGCTTGGAGATCGCGGCATCCCCGTGGGCACGTGACGAGAGCCTGATGAGGATGTCCGGCCTGACCACGGACGGCGAGTCGCGGGTCGGCGAGATGCGCGTCCCGGGAACTCCGCCGATGCATGGATGGACGTTCTTCGAGACCACGGCGGAGGACGCGACGCCCTACGAGCTGCGCCTGACCGATGTGGGGGGCTATGCGATCGGGCTCGAGGTGCTCGATCTCCCTGCCGCGGTGTCCGCCATCACGAAGGCGGGCGGTTCGGTGATCACCACCGGTGCCGGATGGGTGAGTACTCCTGCGGGCGACACCATGGCGCTCGTACGGGACACGAACGGCCTGCTGCTCGAGCTGGTTCAATACGCCGGCGCGGAGGGCTAGACCCACATTCGGATGTCGGTCTTCATGGCCGGCCGCCTCGTGCGGCCGGCCGGTTTTCGTACTTCATGAGGAAGCTGATGCCTAACATCAAGATCGACGTTCACGCTCACTTCATTCCTGACCTCTACCGGGAGGCCCTCGAAGCCGCCGGGCAGGCCCAGCCGGACGGCATCAAGGGTCTCCCGGAGTGGAGCGAGGAGCTGGCGCTGCAGGCCATGGACAGGCTCGGAGTGGAAAGGTCTCTGCTGTCCATCTCCTCGCCCGGCGTGCACTTCGGCGATGCGGCGGCACTGGCGCGGCAGGTGAACGAGGAGGGGGCGCGTCTGGTCCGCGCGCATCCGGGGAGGTTCGGGTTCTTCGCCAGCCTGCCCCTGCCCGACGTCCCGGCCGCGGAAGAGGAACTGCGCTACGCCTTCGACGAACTGGACGCCGACGGGATCGTCCTGGAGACCCATCACGGCGGTATGTACCTGGGTGACGAGCGGCTCGAACCCCTCTACGCCGAGGTGGCACGCCGTGACTCGGTCGTCTTCGTGCACCCGACGACCGCATTCCACGGCGAGCACCTCGGCCTGGGCTATCCGCGTCCCATGCTGGAGTTCATGTTCGAGACCACCCGGTCGATCACGGACCTCATCCTGTCCGGGGTGCTGGATCGTCACCCACGGCTGAACCTGATCGTCCCGCATGCGGGTGCGGCGCTGCCAGTGCTCGCGGGCCGGATCGAGTTGCTTCTGCCCCTCTTGACGGCGCAGCTCAACCGCACCATTCCGAGCATCCGCAAAGCCCTCAAGCGATTGCATTTCGACCTGGCAGGGGCGCCCGTGCCCGAACTGCTCGACGCCCTGCTGAAGGTCGCCGATCCCGGGCGCATGCACTACGGCAGTGACTTCCCGTTCACCCCGCTGGAGCCCGCCCTGGGGCTGGCGGACGCCTTGGCAGAGACCCCGCTGCTGAGCTCGAAGGCGCGCGCGGACATGTTCCGCTGCAACGCGCTAGAGCTGCTGCAGTAAGCTGTCTCGCATGTCAGGACAGGGCTCTTACCGCGAACGCAACACTACGGCCGATCGTGCCCTCGACATCCTGGGGATGTTCACGGACGAGCGGCCAGTGTTGTCCGGAGTGGACGTCGCCAGCGCGCTGGGCGTGGCCAAGTCCACCGTCTACCGGTACCTGCAGAGCCTAGTGGCCAACCGGTTCCTCGAAGAGGCGCCAGGCGGCGGATTCCGCCTCGGGCTGCGCGTGCTGGAGCTGGCCCGGGTGGCCCGCAAGAGCTACGGCCTGTCCGAGGTGGCCGTGCCGACCCTCACCAAGCTCGCCGACAGCGTGCACGAAACCGTCCTGCTGACGCGGCGGGTGGGTGACCTGGTGGTCTGCCTGGACCGGGCCGAGTCCCAGCGGCACCGGGTGCGCATCTCCTACGAACGCGGCATGACGTTGCCACTCAACGCCGGCGCCTCGGCCCTGGTGCTGCTGGCCTGGAGCCCGGCCGCAGAAGCTGAGGCCCTGCTGCGCGCCACGCCGCTGCACTCCTTCACGCCCGCCACGCTGACGGACGTCGACCAGATCATGGCGCGGCTGAAGCAGATCCGCGCCGACGGATACTCGGTGTCACGCTCCGAGCTGGACCACGACGTCCTGGGGGTGGGCGCCCCGATCTTCGGCGAGGGGAACAAGGTCGTGGCCGCCGTGAGCGTCGCGGCGGTCAGTTCCCGCACCTCGCAGGTGGCGGAGCGCGCCATCATCCAGAGCGTTCAGACCGCGGCCCAGGAGATCAGCGGATTGGTGCAGATCGTCGAATCCTGAGCCCAGCTTGCCGCCACGAAGCGGTCGGGGCGGAGCAGTACGTACCGGCCGTGGTAGGCCGCGAACTCCGCTTCCAGTCCGCCGTCGACGTCCACCAGAGTGCGCGGCATAGCCGGCATGACTTCGCCCACCGCGATGTGGGCGTGCGGCCGCACGGTTCCGAGAGCCTCCGTGATCCCCACTCCGAGCAGGGCCCAGCCGTTGCCCAGAACCTCGTCGAGCAGCCGCGTCCGCCCGTTCTCCACGTCGTACACCCGAGGCTGGCCGATCATCGCGCCGGCTCCGGGCTCCACCAGCCCCGATCGATACCGCTGCGGCGGCCGGTACCGCATGTGTTCCAGGTAGGCGCGCTGCTGCGGTGACTCCATCATCGCCCGGACGATCGCATCCCGGCGCCGGGCCAGCCGCGGGTTGGTGGTCATCACGATCCTGCCCAGCCTCGCCGACAGCGCCACCGTCGCCTCCGCGTGCGGGCGGCGCTCGATCTCATAGGTGTCCAGGACCTCGTCCGGCAGCCGTCCGCGCACCACGTCGGCGATCTTCCAGCAGAGGTTGGCGGCATCCCGGATTCCCGAGTTCAGGCCTTGGCCCGCGAAGGGCGGCATCATGTGGGCAGCATCCCCGAGCAGGAAGCAACGCCCGGAACGCCACGAATCAGCCACCACCGCGTTGAACCGGTAGGTCACCGCCCGCTGCACCTGCTCGGGCGCGAGCGGCCTGAACGGTTTGAGAAGCTCCTGGAGCAGTTCGTAGGGCGGCGCCTGCCCGGCCTCGCACTCGCCCGGATACAGGTAGAACTCGTAGCGGCACCGGCCATCCCGTCCGGGGACGATGACGTGGGGGCGTCGCGGGTCGCCATGATGCATGCCGTACCGCTCAGTGTGCGAGTCGCCGAGGACGTCGGCGACGAGCCAGACGTCGTCGAAGCTGCGCCCGGTCATCCCGATGGCCAGGCACTCCCGCATCCACGAGCGCCCGCCGTCACAGCCGAGGGCGTAGGCGGCCCGGATCGTGAGCGGGCCCTCAGGGGCCCGGCACTCCAGTTCGACACAGCCGCCGTCCTGGCTCACGCCGACCAGTTCGGTGCTCAGCATCACCTCGACGCGGGGGTCGTCCCGCAGGTGGGCGAGCAGTTCGCGTTCGAGGTCGGGCTGGGCGAACGGGTTCTTGAAGGGGAACCCGAATCGGTAGGGGATCTCGGCTCGTGCCTGGAAAACCGGCTCGCCGTCGGCGCCGTAGTACTTGGTGCCGGTGCCGGGGACGATGATGCGCATGACCCGGTCGGCCAGCCCCGCCGCCTGGTACACACGCAGTGCTTCGTCGTCGATGCTGATCGCTTTGGGGGCGTCGCTGGTGCCGGGGTTGCGCTCCACCACCAAGACGTTCAGGCCATAGGCGGCCAGCAGTGCGGCAGCCGTCATTCCGACCGGACCGGCGCCGATCACCGCCACATCCGTTTCGAGCACTCTGTGGTGCACCGAACCTCCTCTTAAAAAGGGCGGGTGGGCTCGGTGCCCACCCGCCCTGCTCTCGCTACTGAACCGGCTGGTAGGCCGGGCCGCTGTCGGTCAGCAGCCGCTCGGCCTCCGCCTCGATCTCCTCCACCGACTGGTCGAGGTTGAGGCTCTTGCGGAACGGCTGGCGCACGTCGCGGTCGACCTTCACGTACACCTCGTTGCGGTTGCCCTCCGGGTCGAAGAAGTAGATTCCGTAGGCGTTGCCGTGGGTGACCTCCTGCTGCACGGGGATGCCCTCGGCCTTGAACCGCTTATGGAACTCGATGAGCGTCTCCAGGGAATCGATGCGCCAGGAGATCTGGTGGGTGAGTTTGGCGCCCGCCACTGCCGTACGCCCCTTCTGGATGACGAACTCGTGATGCTCCTCATCCGGGCGCGAACTGAAGAAGACGATCTCGCGCTCCGCGTCCTCGTCCGTGACTGCCAACCCGAGGACCCGGGTGTAGAAGTCACGCATGAGCTGCAGGTCGTTCACCCACAGGCCGGTGTGTCCGAGTTCGACGATGGCCATCTGACTACTCACTTTCTCTCGGCTGTCACGGTGTTCTCGAGGGTTCCGACGCCCTCGATCGTCACGACGACCTTGTCGCCGGGGCTGAGGAAGACCTGCGGGTCCCTGCGGTACCCGACGCCGCCGGGTGTGCCCGTGAGGATCACGTCGCCGGGCAGCAGCGTGGTGAACTCCGACACGGCGGCGACCAGGGTCGGGATGTCGAAGATGAGCTTGGAGGTGTTGGCGGACTGCAGGACTTCGCCGTTCAGGCTGAGGCTGATGTCCAGCGAGCCGACCCGGTCACCGATCTCGTCGTGGGTGACGAGTTCCGGCCCGATCGGCGTGGACGCCTCCCAGGTCTTGCCCTGCAGCCACTGGTGCGTCTTGTACTGGTAGTCCCGCATCGTCACGTCGTTGGCGACGGCGTATCCGGCGATCACCTCGGCCGCGCGCTCCTTGGCGATACGGCGGGCGGGCGCCCCGATCACCACGGCCAGCTCGGCCTCGTAGTCGATCTGCGCGGACTCGGGCGGCGCCACGATGGCGTCCCCGTGGGCGATCAGGCTGGATGGGAATTTGGTGAACAGCACCGGATAGGTCGGCAGCTCGCGCCGGGTCTCGTCGACGTGCGCCAGGTAGTTCAGGCCGACGCAGATGATCTTCTGCGGCTCCGGCACCACCGGGAGCAGGCGGGCCCGCTCCAGCGGGAGGCGTGAGTCCTCGCGCAGCCGCGGCGCCCGCAGCACCTCCAGGGGCGTCTGCCTGCCCAGCTCACTCACCCCCTCCAGAGGTACGGCCCAGCCGTCGCGCACCACCGCCGCATGCCGGACACCCTCGTACTCAAGCGATACGAACCGCATCACTTCACCTCGCTTTCAACTCACCTCACGCTAGCATGATTCCTGAAATAAGAGAAAGCAGTCCTGTTAATCAGGACTCGCTGTCCTGGCTGGTCGCAGCACACGGCCGGGCGGCGGGCCACCCATGGTGACCCGCCGCCCAGCCGGACTGAAGGATCAGGAAGCGCTCGGGGTCAGCACGCCGTTCTCGGCGGTGTCGTCCAGGCGTCCTCTGCGCTCGCCCAGGCGATAGACGGTGGAGACGAGCGCGGCCAGCAGGCTCACGCCGGCGGCGAGCAGCCAGAACGTGGTGAAGGCCGACTCCGAGGGCACATGAGTCCCCGGCATCGTCATGCCGGACATCAACGCCCCGAAGGTGACGCCCCCGAGGCCGGCGCCGACGCTACCCGCCATGATCGGGCTGAGCATGACCATCCGGCCGACATGGATCGGTGCGATGTCCTCGACGTAGATCAGGCCGGTGCACGGGATCACGATGCCCAGGCCGATGCCCACCACCACCAGGGCCAGCAGGATGGACGGCAGCGAATCGTGCATCGCGTAGAGGAATCCCATGCCGGCCGCCATCACGGCGAAGCCGCCGATCAGGAAGACGCCCTTGCCGTACCGGCTGGAAAGATGAGCGGAGACCGGGCCGCAGACGACCATCATCGATTCGGCAGGCAAGACGGCCAGCGAGGCCACGACGGCCGTGACTCCCAGGCCGACCATGACCGGCATCTGGACGTAACTGCTGGTCGCCACGACGATTCCGAAGACGCAGAAGCCGGTCAGCGCCGAGAGCAGGTTGGCGATCAGGACGGGCCGGGAGAAGAAGACGTCCATACTGACCAGCGGAGCCGCGGCCCGCTTCTCGTGACGTACCCAGACGAGGAAGAGGACTGGCGTCGCGATGAGCGCGCCGATCACCCAGGGGTTGGCCCAGCCGTTGATGGGGCCGAAGGTCAGGCCGAGCTGCAGGCAGATGACCGGAGCCGCCAGTCCGACCGCGCCAAAGAGGTCCGCCCCGCGCCAGCCGCCGACTTCCGAGGTGCGCGCCCGGCGGTCGGCCGGGATGCAGAAGATGACGAGGGCGAGCGCCACGACGGCCAGCACCGTCGAGAGCCAGAAGACCACCTCGAAGCTGCTGTAGGACTGGGCCAGAAGTGCCGCGGCGACGCTACCGCCGCCGCCCCCGACGAAGGAGACCGTCTGCAGCGAGCTGACCGTGAACTTCCGCCTGCCGTCCGTGAACTCCTCGGTGACCAGGCCGGTGAGCATCGGGAACACCACCACACCAGCGCCCTGCAGCACCCGGCCGAGCAGCAGGAGCGCGAACTCGGCACTGATCGCGCAGATGATCGATCCGATGACCATGCTGACCAGCCCGACGATCGCGATCCGCTTGCGCATGTCGAGGTTGTCGCCGATCCGGCAGAGTGATGGCCCGAAAATCGCCTGTGCCTGCTGGTTCACGAGCGTGATCCAGATACCCGCGATGGCACTGATGTGGTACGCCTTCTCCAAGGACGGCAGGAGCGGCATGAGCATGTTGTTGGTCAGCGCGATGCTCAGGCACGCGTAGAGCACCACGACGGTCACCGTCGTCATGCGCCCCGACGACATGTGGTGGGGTGTTTCGGATCCGGTCCTCAGGGTCGCCACGGTCAACCTCCGCTGAATCTATGGAAAGGATCGGTATGGGTAGGGGGTGTCCGCGTGTCGCGGTGGCTGCCGCACACGTCCTCTCCGCCGGCTCGTCAGCGGTTGAACGGACTATGTAACCTCTGCGAACTCCGACGTAACACGCACATGATGGGCGAATCCTGCGGATATAAGGAAGGCCACGGTTACATATAGGCTTATACTAAATTCTGATAGCTTGGGCTCATGGTCGCCCGCCCGGACATGAATCTCATCGCCGCTCTGCACGCATTGCTGGAAGAACGCAGCGTGACGCGCGCCGCGGAACGCATCGGTGTCAGCCAGCCCGCGGCGAGTGCCATGCTGGCACGCCTCCGGCGCCACTTCGGTGACGAGCTCATGAGCCGCGATGGGAACACCTACGAGCTGACGCCCCTGGGCGCGATGCTCAAACAGCAGACGGGCAGCGTCGTGGAGCTGAGCGATCGACTGTTCGCGACCAAGTCGCGCTTCGATCCCGCCGCCAGCGAGCGGGAGTTCGTGATCGCGATCTCCGACTACGCGCTCGCCGTAATCGGCCCGGCACTTCTGGACGCTCTGGAGGAGCAGGCACCGCAGGCGCGGCTCCGGTTCGTACCGGTCGGGCGGATCGAGGCGGGCGAGAACGGCAGCGCTTTGCGGTCAGTGGACGGGATGGTGCTGCCGCATGATGGCGCGCCGCCGAGCATCCCGCACGAGGAACTCTTCCGCGACGAATGGGTCTGCGTTGTCGCCCCGGACGAGCCTGCTCAGGATCTCCTCGCGCTGAGATGGATGATCTGCCACCACGATCCCGGGATCGGCAGCGAGGTCCAGCGCCGATTGACGGACGCGGGCGTTCACCTGAACCGCATCCAGGTCGACAGCTTCCACGCCCTGCCGCACTTCGTGAGCAGGGACAGGCGCCTGGCACTGGTCCCGCGCCGCCTGGCCGAACACCTCGGGCGGCCGGACCGGCTGCGCATCGTGGACTGCCCGGTCGATCTCGGCACCTTGATCGAGATGTTCTGGTGGCATCCGGCACACGGTGATGACGCGGGGCATGTCTGGCTGCGCCATGTCATCCGAGACACGTCGCAGCGGCTCGATCAGCGGGTCGCGCTCAACTCTGAATCGTGAACCACACCTGGCTCATCCGGCTTCCGGCGTGGCAGAAAGAACGCTGCCACCAACGTCAGCACCAGCAACGCCATACCGACGGCGTACGTGGCGCCGAAAGCGCTGGCCGTGTCATCAGCGGAGGGCGTGCTGTTGATCTGGCTGGTCAGCACGACCGACATCACGGCTGTTCCGGCTGACGCGGCGACCTGCTGGATGATCTCCACCAACGTCGAGCCCTGCGCGATCGCCTGGTCCTTCAGCGTCTGCAGGGCGGCCGTCATCGTCGGCATCATCGTGGCGCCCATGCCGAGCCCCATCACGAACAGCGCGCCGAGCAGCATCGGGTAAGGTGTGTCCACGCCGACCTGGGTGAACACCGCCATCCCCATGATGATGGCGATCAGCCCCGCCACCACGATCTTCCCCGGACCGATCCGGTCGACCGCCCGGCCGGCCAGCGGCATCGTGATCATCGCGCCGATGCCCTGCGGTGCGACCAGCAACCCCGCGGTCAACGTGCCCTCCCCGCGCACCTGAAGAAAGTACGACGGGATGAACAGCGTCGCGCCGAAGAACGCGACCGAGAACAGGAACGTCGTGATCGCAGCGACGGCGAGCTGCCGGTTCCTGAACAGCCGCAGATCGATGAGCGGGTGCTCGGGCCGGAACGCATGCCAGACGAACGCCAGGCACAGCACCACCCCGGCCACTCCCGGCACCAGAACCTTGGCCGCGGCCACCGTAGCCTCCTCGGAGATCGCGGACACGCCGTACAGCAGCAGCGCCAGACCCGGTGAGAGCAGCAGCATGCCGACGAAGTCGAATGGCCTGGACGGTTTCGGCCTGTCCCTGGGCAGCGCGAGGAGCGCGTACACCAGCGCCGCAACGCCAATCGGCACGTTGACCAGGAAGATCCAGTGCCAGCTGGCCTTCTCGATCAGCCAGCCGCCGAGAATCGGGCCGCAGATCGGCCCGAGCAGCATCGGTACGCCGAGCACGGCCATCACGCGCCCGATGCGGTGCGGTCCGGCCGCACGAGCCATGATCGTCATGGCGAGCGGCATCAACATGCCGCCCCCAAGGCCCTGCACCACCCGGAACCCGATCAGCGAACCGACATCCCACGCCATGGCGCACAGGAAGGAGCCCCCTACGAACAGCAACAGCGCAAGCAGGTAGAGCCGCTTCGTCCCGAACCGGTCGGCAGCCCAGCCGGTGACCGGGATGATGGTCGCCAGTGCCAGCGTGTACCCGGTCATCGACCAGGCGACGTTGGCGGGGCTCGCCTCGAAGATCTGCTGGAACGTGGGCTGGGCGACGCTGACGACGGTGATGTCGAGGATCGACATGATCAAGCCGAGGACGACGACGCCCGCGACCTTGAGGACACCGGCGTCGAGCCGGTCCTCGTTCTCGGGGGCAGCGGTGGCCATGCGGTCTCCCTGGATGCAGCTATGACTGGGTAGGCGGCGGACATGCCCATGTTGTTCGAAGCTGCTGCTATAAGGAAGGCGGCGGTTTTATATTACTTCATACGAAATATTTATAGGTTGTGCTCGGAGGCCTAGCGGAAACCTCCGGCCAGTGCTGTGGGGTTCGAAAACACGAATCGTCGTCGGCGCTGGAGTCCTTCGCCTCGTGGGATCGGCACTCCTCGGGTCGTTGAGTGGCTGCTCTGGGTTGCCTGGGATCATCTTTCGTGCTCTTGTCCACGGTGTACGCCGTCACTCGACGTCTGCTGTCTCTGCCCGCGCTGTTGTTGCGCAGTGACGTCTCCAAGGAGGCGGAACTGCAGGTGCTCAGGCACGAGAACGCGGTCTTGCGCCGTCAGGTCACACGGGTGCATGACGAACCAGCCGACCGCCCGTGGCTAGCGGCGCTCTCGCGCCTGATACCCGCCGCCGCTGGTCGAAGATCTTCTCAGTCACTCCGGCCACCCTGTTGACCTGGCACCGCAAGCTCGTGGCGAACAAGTGGGACTACAGCCGGCGTCGGTCAAGGCTCTGGTGCTGCGCATGGCCGCCGACAATCCTGGCTGGGGCCACAGGCGGGTCCACGGCGAACTGACCCGCCTCGGTCACAAGATCGCCGCTAGCTGAAGCCATCAAGAACCCGCAGGTGAGACACCGCATCCAATTTATGAGCCCCACAGGTTGCTACCAGGCCTGGTACCAGACACCGGCCATGAACGGGCGGGCGCATGTACTCCAGCTACAGGCCAACGTCTTGCCGGACACGAAGTGCCGCGCCCCCGGCACAAGCGGCTTGGCGGATACATGACCAAACGGCAGATCAATCATGACCGCCACACCTTCGGCGGGCGTTCCGGCAGGGCCTCGCGTGGTCGTCTTTGGGGTCTGAGATGACCTTGGCGGCCTAAATGATCTACCGGGTGACGCGGTCCGCACACGCGAGCAATCACCGAGCGACCAATCATGATCAACATCGAGGTTCCAGAGGGCTGAACTCCGAGAAACCCCACGTCAAACGCGGTATGGGAGAGTAGGGCGGGTGCGACTTGAACCCACGACCCACGGATTATGAGTTTCCTTGATCGATGTCAGCCGGTGTCGGGTGATGGCGATTCGTACCACCATTTGCGCGATTGTCATCAGCGGGATGTCGGTGCGTGCCGCCGCATACCGGCCTATGCCGCGTACACGCGAGCAACCACCGAGCGATCATGCGTCCTTGACGTTCGGTCCTGTCCGACTGGCGCTGGCGCATCGTTGTGTCCCACAACGCAAGCCCACGAGGTCGTTAGGAGTCGAGCGTCCGCTCAAATCAGGCTGAGCGTTCGCTTAGACGAGAGTGATCGACACCTGAATAACTCCAGGTCAAGTCAGGTGGACGAATTTTCGGAACCCACAAAGTTCGGTGGAGGATTTGACGATGTGCTCGCCGGGGCGGACGTGCGGGTCCTGAAGGTCCCGCCGCGCTCGCCACGGGCTAACGCGTTCGCCGAGCGGTTCGTCGGCATGCTCCGGCGCGAATGCCTCGATCACCTTCTGGTTCACGGTGAGCGGCATCTGCGCCCGTGTACTGGCCGAGTATGAGCGCCCCTACAACTGGCACAGGCCGCTCGGCTCGGATAGAGCGACGGAGCGCCGTCTGCGGCCTGATCCACGAGTATTGCAGAGCTGCTTGACACCTAGTGAACCGCAGGCCAGCGCTATGAGCGAGCTTTTGGCACCGGACAGGTTGCCGAGCAGCGGGCACTACGGGCTATAGCCCTTGAAGACATAGAAGGCGAGCGTCTCCAGGAGCCCTACCATCCGGTAGTCGTCGTTTTGCTTGCGTGTCGGCGCGGTGGCGACTCTCGCGTGCCGGATCGCCAGGGTAACCCCCTCATACGGATCCTCGGTGAAGGCGCTGATCAGCGTCTTTACCGCGTTCTGCTTGATGAGCAGCTTCCCCCACTCTGCACCAGGGTTCGGGTGATCATGGTCTGCGCCTGCGGGCATAGCCTGGGATGCTTGTCCGGCGAATCGGTCGGCCACCACGTTCAAATCCGCCTGAAGCGCATGAACCGCGGGCCCTCTGTGGCCCGCCGCGATGGCCGCTAGCGCTTCGTCAAGCAGCAATCGCTCACGGTGCTGCCACGGCTCTGCCGCCCGAAGCGCCAATTGCGCCACGATTACGGTCCCCTCGGAAAATTCCTCAACGGGCAGAGCGGCTGCGAGCGCGGCTACCAGCGGATGGCGGGCGAGCAGTTCTTGCTGTGCCGGACGCAGCGTCAATGGAGGCCTTTCGTCAGGGTCCTCCGCCGCCTCTTCGATCCTCAAGACGAGGTGCGGCCCATCCTTCCACGCCTGGTCCACGCGGACGCCCGTGATGGTCTCCGCGATGGTGAACGCAGCCGCCCGCCAATCCTCCTGCCAATGCGCTCGAGTGATGCCATGCCTGCTGGACCACTCCACGTACTCGGCTTCGTACGCATCTGTCATTTGACGAACCGGATCGAAGGAGGCGTCCAACCGCCCCCTGGTGGCATATGTGAACACCGCGTCGAGTTCGCCAGTCCATGCCAGGGCCAAGGCTTCGCCACCCGCCGACAGGCCCCGCAGGGTATCCCGTCCCGCTCCCCGGTATCTCGTCAGTTCAACTGTCAAGATCCAGTCTTCTACCGGTGATATGAGGACGACGCCCTCGTCCGCCGCCATCTCATAGGAGTCGTACACCTCGTCATAGGGGCCCTCGCTGACCTGATCTGGCCGCCCGCCGAAGGAGCGCACGACGCCGTCAACATCGTTGCCGCGCACCCACGTGAGACAAGCGGGCACCTCGAATAACGACCCGATGAGCTCACGGTATGTCAAGAAGACGGACATTTCCTATGCTCCTCGTGGGGTCAAGGCGAGGACAGCCCCGGGAGTCGCTTTCGGCTCCCAGGGCTGAGCTCATTCGCGGCTAGGATACGCCGTCGAAGGTGCAGGTCGCGAGATTGATGGGTGTTGACGCGGGGTCGCGAGCAACGGTGCCGGGCGCGCCACTGTACGGTCGGTTGTCACCTCGACGAATGACATCCACCCAGTATGCGTCGAGGTCGAGAATCCGATTGCGCTGGTACCACTGGCTGATAGTGCCACCTTGAGAGCAGTTCTGGTTTTCATGGACTATAGCTACCGAGTAGTTGTACCCGGTAGTGGTCTGGCCAGCCCCTTGGAGCGTTGTGGCGAAGGGATATTCATCGCAACTGTCCGGCTTGACATAGTTGCGGATCCTTCTGCATTGAGGGATCGCAACACCGGCGTTGGCGTCATGGACGCCTTCGCTCGTGCTCCGCCTAAGGCAAAGACCGTGACAGGAGGGGGCGTGCGGAATGAAGGCGCCGGGTATCTTCTTGGCCGGCCCGCTGCCGACCTTGGGCCAGGTAAGGCCCGAGTCGTAGAGGGCGGTCCAGACATGGCGAGCGATCATGTCTTCGCTTGAACTGTTTTCGTCGAAGATCAAGACCGGGCGTAGGCTTGCCAGAACACAGCCGCTAGCGTAGAAGGTGAACAACGTGGAGCTGTCACACCTAAAGGTCTGTGCGCGCGCCAAATCCTTTCTATCCCAGAACCAATGCGTAGTGTAGCGGACGTTTGGGGACAGGGAACACGAACTCGCCTTATGCGGATCTGGCGAATTGTCGTCCGAGGTGCGGTCTAGAACGATCTCGTGGATATTACCCTGCGCCCATTCCTCAACTGTCTTATGTGCGCCGTCGTTGGCGTCTGCGGTACAGCCTGATGCCCCCGAGAAGACGCGCATCCACCTGTCCTGCCAGTCGTCCTGGTATGAGCCTGTGGCAGTTACCGGTCCCATCTGGACCTGCATCCTGATCTGCCGGCTATTGAGCGAGCGGCCGATGGGCACATCGCTTGGCCTCGCCCTGTGCGCGTTGGCTTTACCGATCATGTGACCGACATAGGAATGGACGACGATCACCATCTGGGCTGTCCATCGTCCTTCCTCGCGCTCGGCCATGGGTGGTCCGGTGGTGTCGACTTCTCCCACAAGGAATGAGTAGCAGAGGGTGAACGAACCTGTGTATGCCACTGCGGGCCCGCGCGCGGGCGGGCGGATACGCTTGCAGTCGGCAGTGCTCATGTGTGCGTATTGGAACTTCTTCGCTGCGGCAACTGCTGCGTCTGACCGCTTGGAGGTCGTCTTCGTCGCCGCGCTCGGAGGCGTTGCGCTGGCGGAGCCGTAAAGAAGGCTGACCTGGGCCGGCGAAAGGGCCTTCTGGTAGGCCGATACCTCGTCGAGGTTGCCTCCCATGTTGGCGCCGAGGTGCATGGGCCCGGTCGCGCTCCAGCCTGGGAAGCTGACGGGCGCATTCTTGATCTCAGTACCGTTGAGATAGAGGGTCACCTTGTTGGCAGAGCTGTCGTAGACGCCAACGAGATGGAACCACTCATTGACCGGCGGCTGAATGCCTGAGAGCGCCCCTTGGGAAGTTGAGCCGCTCTGGTCTGCTTGCGTCAGGGTGAAGACCAGGCCGTTTTGTGGATCGCTCCCCAGCTTGAAGGGTGTGGTGTTGGAGCCTTTCTGTTCCACAATGCTGTAGCCGGAGCCTGTGGTGTTCCAGCGCAGCCAGGCCGCGATGGAGAAGCTTTGGTCTGTCCGCAGAACAGGGTCCGTGGTTTGAGCCATGGACGAGATCGTGGTGTCGGCCACGTCCACGGTAGCTAACGCCCACGATGACCATGGTGATGTTGTTGCGGCGGTGCTGTTCACTGCGCGAACGCGCCAACGGATCTTCAGGTTGTCACTCAATTTTCCTGTGGGGATGCTCACTGCCGCCTGGCTGCCGGAGGCGACTGCTGCAGAGGAGCCTGTCCAGATCTGCCCCGTACCCTGGCTGGCCGCGGGGTCGTGCTCGACCTCGAATTCGGCAGTCAGAGTGCCGCCGATGGTGTCGGCGACGGTTGCGGCCAATTGCGGCGTAAGCGAGTTGGTCACGGTGACGCCATTCACCTGCTGGGCGGGGGTGATTACGGGCCCAGCGACGGAAGGCGATGAACTGGGGCCGCTCGTGGTGATGGTCAGCGTCGGGGTGGGTTCGGCGAAGTCGGTGTTCTCGGACGATGTCAGGACGCGCCAGTTCGCTGTGTTGTTCTCGGTTGGAGATTGCAGGACCAGGCCGTGATTGGCCGCGCCGGCGGCCCAGTCCTGAGCCATGCTGGTGACGTTCCACTCCAGGCGCTTGTGGCCGTCGGCGCAGCCAGTGCTGTATCCGGCTGTGTTGAGCTGGGCGCCTTCTCTGGTTGCCGTTGGCTTGTTGGCCCAGTATAGGTTGTTGGCGTCCCACGTGCCGGTTACTCGCTGTACCTGGATCCCGGCTCCCACAGCAGCCCCGCATGCGGATGAATCGATGTTCAGCAGTGAGAGCTTGGCATCGGTTACAGTCTGGCCGGGAAGGCCGACGGTGTCGAAACGCAGGTAGGTGCGATGCTTTTCGTTGCCGGTTTGTGTGCCGGCCATCATTGTTGCGCCGCCGGGATATGCTGGCTGGCCCGCGGTGTCGAGACTCCACAACCCGACGTCGTTGATGATGGGCTGTATGAGCGTCGAGTCGACCTGGACCGGGTAGACCGTGTCTTCCTCAGAGAGGAAGCCATTGTCGAGCTTGAGAACCAGTTCGGTGCGGCCGCCCTTGGTGACGACCTTCGCGGGGACCTTTGCCGTCTTGGCGTTTGGCAGCAGCCCCTTGGCGCTGGCGTCCCACATGAGCGGCGGTGGCGCAGTTGCTGACCTCTTTCGGCCATCGGTGAGCGTGAGGCGGCCCTCCTTGCCTTCGGTCAAAGTAGAGGTCCCCGCGAAGGCGAAGCGCAGGTCGACGGGCTGCTTGGGCCTCTCGCGTAGGCGTATGGTCTGCCGGACCCCTGCCGGTAGAGCAGTGATGACGAGATCCATGCCAGGTCCGGCGGCGTTTTCGAAGACTGCCTTGTTGCCTTCTAGCTTGGGCCTGGGCAGCGGAGTCGGCCATGACAAAGCCATGGTTTCACCTGAGCGATGCGTCACTCTGGCATACGGCGTCGTTCCGCCGGTGGAGATTTCCACGACGGCGCCTCCAGCAGGAGCCTTCGGCCTCAGCGCACCGTCCACTTCAAGGAGGGTGGTGTCAATGGGGACCCATGCGTCGTTCTTCCTTACGCGGACCGGGCCGGCGGCTATCTCGGTCCGATAGGAGCCGTCGGGCAATGCGTAAGTGATCGCGGTTTCGGACGTCTCAGCGCCCACTTCAACGGGCTTGCCCTGCCGCACAGCCTCTTGGGATGCGAGTGCGCGACGGCGGGTCGTCCGCTCGTCCACCACGGAGGTAGGGGTCTTGCTGAAAGGGGTGGTCACGTTCGATAGGGCGGTGCCGAGCTTGCCTTCGATCCATTTGGTCGACTCGGCGAGGGTGGCGTCGTTTTCGTTGCCGGAAGAATCGGCGGCAGTGCGGCCGGAGCCCTCATCGAACTTCCAATGACCCTTCGGGGCGGCATCGGTCGTGAATGCCCAGGAGTAGGGGGCCATCGTGTTACCCGAGGCATCTCTGGCGCCACTCAACTCGACGGTGTGTGCCGTGTTAGCACTCAACGGCTGTTGAGGAGTGAACGTCATCGTGGTTCCGGCCGCATCCATCGCGAGTGTACCCGCGATACTCGTTCCTAGAGACGTTTTAACAGCGGCCTGCACATTGCTGACTGGTTCACTGAAAGTTGCTGTTATCGCTGAATTCGGGAGTACATCGGTCGCGGCATTCGCGGGAGTCGTGGAAGTCACCGCGGGAGGCGTGGTGTCGGGGTTGGGGTTATGTTCCCGGTCGGAGCCGGGGAGATAAGTGGCGTCCATCCCGTCAAGCCACTCTTGCTCGGTTACTTCCTCGGGGACGCCGAACCCGTAGCTTGTGTCCTCCATGTAGTAGCCGTCGGAATTCTCTCGCATCGCGGTGGCTTGCTCGCCTGTCACCTCTGGAGGCGTTTGCGGAGCCGTGCCACTTGAGGTGGCAGCGTCGATCTCTGCGAGCGTCGGCTGTGCGTCCTGGTAGGGCATAAGGATGCCCCTAGTGGTCTTGGGCACTGGGGTGTACTGGATGAAGAGCACCGGGCCACGTGGCGTAAATGGATAGGTGTCGTAGCCGCCATATTCGTGAGAGCGGTAATAGCGCCAGTTCTGGGTAACATCGGCCTCGATCACCGAACTGAGCTGGACACCATAATCCGGTGTGCCGCTCATCCACGCCTGGACGATCTGCTCGATGGAGTAATAGAGCTCGCCTTCACCCTCCGGACAGCGGGTGGCGCTGTAGGCACCTTTGTTGGCGACCCGGCCGTCGAAAACAGTAGGCGGTTGGTTGCTCCAGCTGATGGTGCTAGTACTCCACGGGCTAGTGACACGCTGCAGAACGATACCTGGACTGTCTTCATCGCTGCACGTGTGGGAGTCCTGGTTATGCAAACGAAGATCAGCGTTGTGGACCGTTCCGCCCTCGAGAGGCGTTCCCGAGATATGGAACATGATGTAGGTGCGGTGGGTACGTGTGCCGCTATGCGACTTGCCAGCAAGTAGCCACGGCAAGGTGGCGTTCTCAGCACCGTTCGGCAGCACATTGCTGACGTGCGTGTCGCCCGCGATGCCCGTGCCTTCCCATTCGTCGAAGGCGGTAGTAACCGTGACTGGGTAGACTGTGGCAGGGTCATTGAGAAAGGCGGAGCCTGCAGTAAACACTAGGGTGTCGCCGACAACCTCGCCCTTGGCCCTTCCGATGCGGCCCTTGTCGGGATCCGCCAAGGCGGCGGAGTCCAGCATGGGCGCACCCGATCTATCTGCGACCTCCTTGCCCTTCGCATCCAGGATGCCCGGCGACTTGTCTTGCCCATATCCGAGCGCGAGTCCCTTAGGTAGCTGCATTGGCAGACGCAGCTGAAGATCCTTGATAGGCCGCTGTTTAATCACAGCATCCTGCCTGAATCCTTCTGGAGTGACCGTAACGACCATGTCGATGCCCGGCCCGTACGCCGAAGGGTAGGTGGCCGTGTTGTCCTTGATAACTGGTCTGGGCAATGGGCTGGGGGCCGAGATCGCAGTTTCGCCTGCGGCATCGGTGTATCTGATGGCAGTGGCGTCACCACCCAGTGACAAACGCAGGTTGCCCAGGCTAGCTTTCGGCTGGAGAGTTCCCGTTGCCTCAATCAGCGTGGGGTCAACTGTCCGCCATTCGCCGTCCTTCTTGACTCGAACGGGAGTTGCGGAGAGCCCGGCCTGCAGAGTCTTACCGTCGGGATTGGCGTAATATGTGGCCGTCTCCGACCTATACGATTCGATTTCGATGCGCTTGTTGCTTGTCTTGGCCCGCGCGAGTGCGGCATCAGCTTCATCGCCAGGGTTGATGGCCTGCGAATCTTTGGCCGGGGCTGGTGGGGGTTCTTGCGCTATCGCGGGTGCCGCCATCAGGGAAACGGGCAAGATTAAGGCTGCGAGCAAGCAGGCACGGCGGCGCGCTCGCGACGATAAACCGAAGGCGAATCGATGTCTCTCCACTTGAACCCTTCACCGAAACGGACAAAACCTGTATAGTATCGCATGTCCGAAGGTTTTCGTAAAGATCATTCTCGTAACTGGAACGTCATCCTCCGCAACACTTGAACGGACCCCGAGAATCGGCAATGACTCAGACCCAACGCTCACGCATACGGGGAGACAAATCTTTACTGTCCCCTTGTATGTGATCGGTTGGTATCAGCAGCGATCTGCTGTCCGATCGGCGGCGCAGCGGTCACGCGCGCCGAAAGTGTCAGCTCGCACGTACCTCTTCCGGAGGGAAGGTTCAGGTTCAAGTCCTGGCCGGCGCTTCAAAGCATCACGCCGATGCCGGGGGGTGGGCATGTTCGACGTTTCACCGCGCGTGCCATAGATCGGGCGGAGGCAGCCCCGAAGGTGCAGCAGGAAGCCGAACAGCGCGCAGCCCCTGGCCAAAGTACGGGCCGAAGGCGTCGAAGAGGCGCGCAAGCGGACCGAGACTCTCGCCGACCTGCAGCATCGTGTCCCGCTCGGAAATACGGTTTCGTGCTGTGAGCTGGGGTTTTGCTGCGTGATCAGGGCGGCGGCTGCGACCATCTCGAGGTGTTGTTATCGCTTGTCTACCGGTTGGTGAGGGGCTTATTCGGCCTGCTGACCGTGCTGATCCGTGCTGATCTGTCCAAGGATGTTGAGTTGCTGGTGCTCCGTCAGGAGAACCAGGTGCTCCGCCGTCAGCTCGGCGGCCGGCCGCGGTGGAATCACGTCGACCGGCTCTGGCTTACGGCGTTGTCCCGGCTGATCCGCCGCGGCCGGTGGGCGGAGGTCTTCCCGGTCACCCCAGCGACGATCCTGCGTTGGCACCGCAACCTGGTAGCGCGCAAGTGGACCTTCACCGACAGGAGAAGCCCGGGACGCACCGGCACCCGCCAGCCGGTCAAGGCGCTGATCGTCCGGATGGCGCAGCAGAGCCCGGCCTGGGGACACCGGAGAATCCAGGGGGAGCTGGCGCGCCTGGGCTACTCGATCGCGGCCTCCACGGTGTGGGAGATCTTGCATGCCGCCGGCATCGATCCTGCACCCCGCCGGGCCGGGCCGACCTGGCGGCAATTCCTCACCACCCAAGCCCACGCGATCATCGCCTGTGACTTCCTCGTGGTCGAGACGATGCTGCTCAAACGGCTGTATGTGCTGATCTTCATCCAGCACGGCACCCGGCGACTGTACCTGGCCGGAGTAACCGCGCACTCGACCGGAGCATGGACCGTGCAGCAAGCCCGCAACCTGGCGATGGACCTGGGCAATCGCATCGCTGAGGTGCGGTTGGTGATCCACGATCGCGACCCGCTCTTCACCGCAGCCTTCAACGCGGTCTTCACAGCTGAAGGACTGCGGATCATCACCACGCTGCCGCGGACCCCGAGGATGAACGCCATCTGCGAGCGCGTCATCGGCACCCTGCGCCGCGAACTTCTGGACCGGATCCTGATCCTCAACGAACGCCACCCGACCCGCGTGCTGCATGAGTATCTGATCCACTACAACGGGCACCGCCCGCACCAGTCACGGCAGCAGCGTCCCCCGGACATCGCAACGCAGCCCATCCTCGGCGTGACCGACCTCGACGACCTGCGATCCATCCGCCGAAAACGCGTCGCCACAGGCACGATCAACGAATACCACTACGCCGCGTAGCCGCAGCTCAGACCACATAACCCAATATTCGAGCGGCACAGGGTTGCGTTCAACGATCTCCACGTCGGTCCCGAGCCAGGCGCCGTGATCGACGACGACCTTCCAGTCTGCGCAGGCCTGCGGTTCAGGTTGGTCAGCCGCATTCGTGACAACCTGATGTCGCGCCCAATCAACCAAACTAGCTTGATTGATCTATATGGATTGATATAAGCTTGCCTTGTGCGTTCCACTGCCTGTCTAGGCGCAATGCCGAGACGGCCGGAATCGAGTCCCGGGCGGGGTACCCCGTCCGATGGCGGGCAGTGGCGGCTCTGAGCGCAAGCAGCGCAAGGCGGAGGCCGCCCGTCTGGGTTTGGTGTTCGTCGAAAACCAGTCGCGAAGCCATCCGAGTCGAATTCGTTGCTCGGGTGGATGAAGCCGGACTAAGGCCTATCGACACAAGGGAGCACCTTGCCATGGCCGAGGGTACTGAGGGTCGCGAAAGCCCCGGAGCGCAGCCGAGCCCGCAACGGAATCGGTGGTCGCTGGCAGTCGCCGCAGCCCTGGCCGTGTTCATGGCGTCCATCGACATGAGCATCGTCAACGTCGCGCTGCCGGCGATCGAGCAAGATCTGGGCATCGTCACCAGCCTGACCGAGTGGGTCGTACTCGCCTACCTGCTGCCGCTGGCCGGGCTCGCGCTGCCGAGCGGCAGGTGGCTGGACAGTGTGGGCAGGCGTGCGGCTCTGGGATTCTCACTGACCGGCTTCGCTCTGGCGAGCGTCGCCGCCGGGTTCGCGCCCGACATGGCCTGGCTGGTCGGCGCACGTCTGGTCCAGGGAACGTTCGGCGCGCTTCTCTTCTCGCTGGTTCCGGCGCTGGCCGCGACGGCCGTCCGGCCGGAGGCGCGCGGCCGCGCGATGGCGCTGATCACGACGCTGGGTCCGTTGGGCCTGCTCAGCGGGCCGGGGCTTGGTGGCTTGATCGTCGACAGGCTGGACTGGTCGTGGATCTTCTTCGTCAACGTTCCGGTCAGCGTTCTCGTGATGGCGGTCGGACTGCTGACGCTGCCATCCGGTGCGCCGTTGCGGTTGCCTGATCGCCGGTGGTTCGCGGAGGCGCTCCTGATCAGTACGGCTGTCGCCGCCCTCCTGCTCGCCCTGTCGTTCACCGCGAGCGGCGGACCGGCCTGGATGCTGCTCGCGCTGGTCGCCGTGCTGCTGGTGCTCGTCTGGGCGCGGATGCCCGCGAGCGAGTCCCTTCGCCGGCTCTTCCGCGGGCCGGGGGAGGTGGGACCACATGTCGCCTTGGCCTCGGCGGCGACGGCCATCGGCACGGTCTTCTTCATCACCCCGTTCTTCATGCAACGTGAACTCGGCGAGTCGCTGTCGGCGGCCGGGGTCACCATCCTGCTCTTCCCCGCGGGCATGGCCGCGATGGGGCCGGTCGGCGGCTTCCTGGGCGACTGGTGGGGGAGGAGGAGAACGGCCATCCTGGGGGCGGCCGTGTTCACCGTCGGGCTTGCCCTGCTGCTTCCGATGGACAGCTCCTGGAGTCTGGGCGATCTGGGGTGGCGGCTCCTTCTCGCGGGCTTCGGGAACGGTCTGTTCAACGCCCCCAACATGGCGATGGCCATGACCAACGCGCCGCCCCAGCTCCTGGCGACCACCGGGTCGTCGACCAGCCTCGCCCGGACGATGGGATTCGCGATGGGGCCCGCGCTGGCCACTTTGGTGTGGTCCGCCACCTCCTATCAGGTCGCGGGGATGCGCGGCGCCATGATCCTGGCGACGGTGCTCAGCGGGTTGTCGGTCCTGGCTCTCCTGCGTACCCGCCTACCCGGCGAGCAGGAGGTAGCGGCCCAGGGGGAGCGGGCCGCGGACGTCAAGGGCGCGAATCCGTGACCACACCTTCACTCCGACCAGCGAAGAGGAGTCCGCGTGCACGTCACCGTGGATCAAGAGAAGTGCTGTGGGTCCGGCCAGTGCGTGCTGGCCGCTCCAGAGGTGTTCGGCCAGCGGGACGAAGACCGCATCGTCGTCCTGCTGGATCCCGCGCCCGCCGAGGTCCTTCACGCGAACGTCCGTGAAGCGGCTGACTGCTGTCCCACCGAGGCTATTGAATTGTCCGAGAGAATGCCCGTCGCCGACTGCCTGCTCGAGTAGCATCTGTTTATCAATTCGAGTAGTGGCTCAAATGCGCCGCTCAGTATCTACTGAATTATCACAGGAAGAATACTGGACGGTGTGCTGTGCGCGACGAGCACAAACTCTTTATCAGTGAGTTCCTCAGAAATCCACTCCGAACCGCGTCGGTCATCCCCAGCTCGCCGAAAGTCGCCGAGCGAATGGCCGCGCCTCTGCCGGGCGAAGGCGATCCGGTGGTCGTCGAACTCGGACCGGGCACCGGCGCGTTCACCGCAGCGATTCAGAATCGGCTCTCCGGGCGAGGTCTCCATCTGGCGGTTGAGCTGAACGACCGGTTCGCCGCACTGCTTCGCGAGCGTTTTCCGGCGGTGGATGTCACCGTGGGCGACGCCGTACATGTGCGACGGCTTTTGGATGAGCGCGAACTGAAGTGCGCCGACGCGGTCATCAGCGGTCTTCCTTACGCGCTGTTCTCTCAGGACCTGCAGCACCGGTTGATGGGGGCCGTCCGGGACAGCTTGGCACCGGACGGAATCTTCGTGGCCTACGCCTATGTCCATGCCTGCTGGGCGCCGCCCGCGCGCCGCTTCGGCCAGGTTCTGAAAGCCATGTTCGGCGAGGTCGCCGTCAGCGGCGTCGTCTGGGCGAACCTTCCGCCCGCCTTCGTCTATACGGCGACGCGCCTGCGGTGACGTCGTTGATCAGGTGGTGAGGACCACCGCGAGCAGCGACGAGAGCAGTTCGCCGAGGATCTCCGGTCCGTGCTGGGTGAGCACCGATTCGGGATGGAACTGTACCGATCGGAAGCCTGGACCTCGCAGGGCGTGGACCTCGCCCGATCGGCTGTCACGGCTGACCCGGACGTGGTCGCGCAGCGCCTCACAGAAGACGACCTCCTGATCGGAAAGAGCGCTGAAAGTGTTGTAGAAGCCCACGTACTCGGGGCGGCCGAACAGGTCGATCAGACGCTGAACGCCCTGATGAGGTACGGGGCGCCGGATGACGTCGAAGCCGAGTTCGGCCGCGAGCACCTGGTGGCCGAGGCAGATGGACAGGAACGGGACGGGGCCCGCGATCAGGTCGCGGGTGAGACCGCGGAGCGCGCGTATGCGCGGGTCCGCCGCGTCGCGGGGGTCGCCCGGCCCGGGCCCGACCACGACGAGCTCGAACGTTTCATGGTCAGGATGGTCGTCGAAGGGTGCGATCACGTTCTCCAGCCCGAGCGCGCGAAGCTGATGTCCGAGCATCCCGGTGAAGGCGTCCTCTCCGTCGATGACCAGCACTCGGCGGCCAACCAGCCGCGGATCCGGGGCGGTTCGGTGCGCTCCCTCCAGCCACAGCCGGGACAGGGTCCCGTTGCGGGCTTCCAGGGCCCTGCGCACGTGAGGGTCGGCGGTCGCCGACGTGCGCGCGCGCGTTCCGGACGGCTGCCCACTCGCGCCGGCGAGACCGAGCGCCTGAAGCATTCCGGCGGCCTTGGCGTGGGTCTCGGCGACCTCGGAGTCAGGGTTCGAATCGCGGACCAGGGTGGCGCCGACACCCAGGTGCATCCGGCCTTGGGGGCTGATTTCCCCGGTGCGGATGAGGATGGCGGAGTCGAGGGTGCGGGAGCCGCGAGAGTCGCGGCCGATCAGGGCGAGGACGCCCCCGTAGTATCGGCGGCCCGTCGTCTCGTGGCGGCTGATGACCCTGAAGGCGTTCTCCAGCGGGCTGCCCGTGACCGTCGGCGCGAGCAGGGTCTCCCGCAGCACGTCACGGACGTCGAGGTCGCTGTGCCCGCTCAGGTGGTATTCCGTGTGCGTCAGCCGGGCCATTTCCTTGAGAAAGGGGCCGTGAACCCTGCCGCCGGAGGAACACATGCGGGCCATCATCTTCAGTTCCTCGTCGACGACCATGTAGAGCTCGTTGGACTCTTTTTGATCGTTGAGAAATTCCAGCAGCCCTGCTGTGTCCGGCCCGCTGGGCGGATGCCGATAGGTTCCGCTGATGGGATTCATCATGACCGTGCCGTCGGTCATGCTGACATGGCGCTCGGGTGACGCACCGACGAAGGTCTCGGAACCCGTGTGGAAGAGGAATGTCCAATACGTTCCGAGTTCGCCGGTGAGAAGCCGGCGGAAAACGCTGAGCGCGGTGCGGATCGAGTAGTCCCGCAGATGGGCGACAAAGGAGCGCCTGATGACGAAGTTGGATCCGGCGCCCTGGCCGATCTCGTCGCGCAGAACACGCCGCACGCATTCCGCGTAGCTCTGGTCGCCGATGTCGAATCCGGCGTCGAGCACACGCACGTCGTCCTCGGGCAGGCGCGTCAGCGCTTCCTCCCGGCTGAGCTCGGCATGCTCTTCGACGCGCATGGCGAGCAGCGGGGCATGGTCGTCACGGCAGGCGAAGCCGCGCTCGACGATCTGCCGGTACGGCACCGCCACGAGAAGATCGTTCCCGGCTTCACCCGATCGAGCGTCCGGCAGCGGCAGATCGGCCAGACGATTCACCCGGGAGACGTCACCGGCGAGAATTTCAATGCGCGCTTCTCGGCCAGCGTGCGGCCGATAGAGAAGGGCAAAGGCACGCCCGTCTTCGACGCGGTCGAACATATCGATCCCCCCTTTTCACATGAAAAGCAGTTTGCAGCGCCGTACGTAAACGAGCAATAGCGTGAAGCCGCCATCGGGAGATGCCGTGGCGTGAATACCTGCATGAGTCGGCACTACTCGCACGAGTAGTGGGAGGAAGGGAGTGGCGCGATTATCGTCAGGCTCAGCCGAGTTCGGAAAATTCGGGCGGGGAGAGGTGGATGCGATGACCGACAACGAAACCGTCAACAAGACCGCACCCAGCCGGCGTGCCAACGTGGTGCTGTGGATAGTGCAGATCGTGCTGGGCCTCGACTTCATCGCCGGCGGGGTGACGAAACTCATCGGCCTGCCCGTGATGGTGAATCTGTTCGAGCGCATCGGCGCCGGCCAGTGGTTCAGGTATCTGGTCGGCTTCCTGGAACTGGCCGGCGGCATCGGCGTGCTCATCCCCGCGCTGGCCGGTCTCGCCTCACTCGGGTTGACGGCCCTGCTCGTTTCGGCCGCGTTCACCAACGTGGTCGTCATCGACGACCCACCCTGGGTGCCGCTGTTCTGGCTGGCCGTTGCCACCGTGGTCGCGTGGCGGCGCTGGCCGCAGACCAAGGCGTTGTTCGCCCGCGTGAAGGGCAGGCGAGTGAGCCTTCCCTAGAGGTCGTTCCCGCCCTGACCGCTGGACGGTTCTGGCGCTCAGGGCGCTGAACGGCTCCGCACCAGGTAGTTCTCGTGATCGAAGCGGCGCGTGCGCCGGCGGAAGGTTCGGGTGAATCCGGGCCACAGCGTGGTGTTGCGGCCATGGGCGTCGACGTACCAGTTGCTGCAGCCCGAGACCCACACGGTGCCGGTCATCTTGCGCTGAACGTCTGCGACGAACGCCGACTGGACCTCCCCCCGCACCTCGACAGCCGCCACGTCGGCCTGGGCCATGAAGCGCACGGCGTTGATCGCATAGTTGATCTGGGCCTCCATGGTCACCAGGGACGAGTTCTGCCCCGAGACGGTGTTCGGCCCCAGCATCATGAAGAGGTTCGGATAGCCGGCGATGGCCGTGCCGAGATACGCCTCCGCGCCTTCGCGCCAGGCATCCGTGAGCAGCCGGCCGTTCCTCCCGCGAATCCGCTCTGCGACGGGAGTGTGCGCGCGCTCGAACCCGGTGCCGAAGATGATGGTGTCGACGATGCGTTCGGTCTGGTCGGCGCTGATGATCGAGTTCTGGCGCACTTCGCGGATCTCGCTCGTCACCAGCTCGGTGTTCGGCTGGGTGATCGCGGGGAAGTAGCTGCTGGAAAGAATGATCCGCTTGCAGCCCAGTTTGTAGTTGGGGGTCAGCGCGGCACGCAGCTCGGGGTCGTCGACCTGCCGGCGGAGATGACGCCGTGCCAGCCACTCCGCCGGCTTGAGCATGCGCTGGTCATATGCCAGGCCGAGGAGCAGCGACTCCCGCCACAGATAGATGGCGGTGCGTGCCAGTCGTTGCACACTGGGGAGTCTGCGGAAGAGCCCTTTCTCCAGGACGGTCTTGTCGCGGTCCCAGCGCGGCATCACCCACGGAGGGTTGCGCTGGAAGACGTAGAGCTCGGCGACCTGCGGCTGAATCCCCGGGATGAACTGGACGGCTGAAGCCCCTGTCCCGATCACCGCGACGCGTTTGCCGCGGATGTCGTAGGAGGGATCCCACGTCGCGGAGTGGAAGACCGTGCCGGTGAACCGCTCCAGCCCGGGAACGGAGGGCGTGGCCGGTTCGCTGAGGGGACCGGTCGCCACCACCAGGACATCCGCTGTCAGAGGCCCCTTGGAGGTACCGACGCGCCAGTGAGCGGCGTCATCATCCCATTCGGAGGACAGCATCGCCTGGCCGAACCGGAGATGGCGGTCCAGCTGGTGCTCGTTCGCGCATCGCCGGAGGTATCGCTGGATCTCCGGCTGCGTGGGGAACGTGCGGGTCCATCCCGGTTCGGGGACGAAGGAATAGCAGTAGAGATTGGACGGCACGTCGGAGGCGGCCCCGGGGTAGACGCTGTCCCTCCAGGTTCCGCCGAGGTCGTCCGCACGCTCGAACACGAGGAAATCGTCGATGCCGAGCTGTTTGAGCCGGATGGCCACGCCCAATCCGGCGAAGCCGGCCCCGATGATCGCAATGTGGACGTGCGGATGCGGCGACAGGGCAGGCGCTTGCCGAGAAACGGGCACCGTCCGCGGCCGGGAGGCGCGCTTCAGGGCCCACAGGACAGGGCCCGACGTCAGGTAGGCGGCGACCAGCAACCCGAACGCCGCCTTCGGGCTCGCTACGACCACAAGTACGGCAATAGGCCAGATCCACCAGGGAAGAGCGAGAATCCTGCCGATCTTCGCGTACGGAAGAATGGTGATCATGAGGATGGCCAGGACGCCGACCACCATCAGATGGCCGGCGGAGGGCTCGACGCCCAGCTGGATGGCGACGGCGACGATGACGGCGGGCATGGCCGCGGGCAACCCGGCGAAGTACCGTCCGTCCTTGGGCAGGACGTTGAAGCGGGCGAGCCGGATCATCGCGCAGGTGGCCAGGGCGGCGCACGCCGAGACGACCGCGTAGTGCGGGGCGGCACCGGTGAGCCAGTAGCAGGCGAGCAGTGGCGTCGCGACGCCGAAGCCGCACAGGTCGGCGAGCGAGTCCATCTGCGCGCCGAAGGGACTGGCCACCCCGAACTTCCGCGCGAGCGCGCCGTCGATGCCGTCCAGGACGAAACAGCCGAGGATGCAGACTCCCGCCCAGCCCAGCTCGCCACCGGCGGCCAGCAGGATCGCACTGGCACCCAGGAGCAGGACGAGCACGGTGCAGGTGCTGACGAGCGCGAACTTCGCCAGCCGCCTGGGAGTGGCCTCCCCCGGCAGGAGCGTGCCCAGGCACCGCGCCGCGAGAATGACGGCCGTTCTTGACCGTTGTTTGAGGGAAAGAAGTCTGGCGGACACGCGAGAGCCTCCCCATCGATATAGGCGCGCTCTTCCATCTCGGTAGTCTCCGCATAGAGCGGGGTCGGCTGCTTCACTTGTTCGCGCTGTTTCCGCCAAGTTCCCGTGAACGGGTGATGCGCAAAGCGGATGGCGCGGCCATAAGTCGCGGCCACAATTCTGAGCATTGCGCCATCGAAACGCGCGGGCAACTACCTGGGTGAGCAATGTCCATGCCGAGGCATACGGAAAAGGCGTGGCGTGAACCGTCCACTCGTGCCGCCTCATCGGGTCATCGATGGAGAATGGCACGGTGGCGGCCATGGCGTGAATACCTGGACCTGGCCGCACTACCCGCGCGAGTAGTGGGAAGTCCGGCGGGCCGCGATTAATGTCAGCTTCACCGAGGACGAATTCGGGCGGGTGATGCGGCAGTGGATGTTCTTGTGCAGAAATACGGCGGGACTTCTTTGGAGACCCTGGACCGTGTTTCTCATGCCGCCCTGCGTATCGCGGGGGAGTGGCGGCGAGGAAGACCGACCGTCGCGGTCGTCTCCGCTCGTGGCGGCAGAACCGACGAGCTGCTGCGATTGGCCGCCGACGTCGGTCCGGCGAACGCGTCCAGGGAACTGGACCAGCTGCTGGCCGTCGGTGAAAGCGAGTCGGCGGCGTTGATGGCGCTGGCGCTGAACGGCCTCGGCGTGCCGGCGGTCTCGCTGACAGGTCACCAGGCGGGGATTCGGACGACCGATCGGCACGGCGACGCGCTGATCTCCAGTATCGGAGCGAGACCCGTGCGCGCCGTCCTGGATGAGGGCAAGGTCGCCGTGGTCGCCGGGTTCCAAGGAGTCAACCCCGCTGGGGATATCGCCACCCTGGGACGCGGAGGTTCCGACACGACCGCGGTGGCGCTCGCGGCCAGGCTGCGGGCTTCCGCATGCGAGATCTACACCGACGTCGACGGAGTCTTCAGCGCCGACCCCCGCGTCCTGCCCGCCGCCCGGTGCCTGCCATGGGTCCATCCCGCGGTCATGGCGGAGATGGCGTTCGCGGGTGCGCGGATTCTGCATACCCGTTGTGTCGAGCTGGCAGCTATGGAGGGGGTCGAGTTGCACGTCAGAAACGCGTTGTCCGCGGTGCCGGGCACGACCATCGCGGAACGTCGGGACGGCCGGCCACTGGAGACTCGGCGGGCTGTCGTGGCCGTGGCCCATGACACCGATGTCGTGCGCGTGCTCGTGCATTGCCGGTCGGGCGACCACGATCTGGCGCCCAAGGTGTTCGAGGCACTCGCCGCCCACGGGACGGTCGTCGACCTGGTGGCCAGGTCCGGCCCCTACGAGAACGAGTTCCGCATGGGTTTCACGATCCGCCGCAGCCAAGCGGATCGGGTGCGGGCTGCGCTGCACGAGGTCGCGGTCGGCTTCGGGGGCGGTGTGCGTTTCGACGAGAGCGTCGGCAAGGTGTCGGTGGTCGGGATGGGGTTGCTGAGCCGCCCCGAGTACACGGCCAAGCTGATGGCGGCCCTGGCCTCCGCCGAAATCCCGACGAGCTGGATCTCCACGTCCCAGTCGCGGCTGTCGGTCATCGTTCCGCAGGACCGTACCGCTGAGGCCGTCGACGTCCTGCATCGGGAGTTCGGCCTGGACAAAGGCGAATGGCGCGCTCCCGACCTCGCCCCCACGCCGTCTACCCGCGACCGCGAAGCCCCGGTCTGAGAGAGGCAAGACACATGGCAGTACACAACGCCTCGTTCGCCCGGCGGCTGCGGGTGCGACGTCTGTTCCGGCATGACGACGGACGCCTGTTCGTGGTCCCCCTCGATCACTCCATCACCGACGGGCCCTTGGGGCATGGAGATCTGAACACCCTGCTGGGCGAGCTGGCCGGCACCGGAGCCGACGCCGTGGTGCTCCACAAGGGCAGCCTGCGTCACGTCGATCCCGGCTGGTTCTCCCGGATGTCTCTGATCGTTCATCTGAGCGCGAGCACGAGGCACGCGCCCGATCCGAACGCGAAGTATCTGGTCGCCGCCGTCGACGAGGCACTGCGGCTTGGCGCCGACGCGGTCAGCGTGCACGTCAACCTCGGCTCGGATCAGGAAGTCCGCCAGATCACCGATCTGGCCGCGGTGTCGGAGGAGTGTGATCGCTGGAACGTCCCGCTGCTCGCCATGGTGTACGCGCGAGGGCCGAAGATCACCGACTCGCGGGCGCCCGAGCTGGTGGCACACGCGGCGTCCTTGGCCGCTGATCTCGGCGCGGACATCGTCAAGACCGACTACGCGGGCTCGCCCGACCTGATGGCCGAGGTCGTCCGGGCCTGCCCGATCCCGGTCATCGTCGCCGGCGGCCCCCGGCAGAAGGACACCGGCGCGGTCTTGGCCCACGTCTCCGACGTGCTGCGCGGCGGGGCGGCGGGTGTGGCCATCGGCCGCAACGTCTTCCAGGCCGGACGGCCCGGCCGGATGGCCGCGACGATCGCGAACCTGATCCACGATCCGCCGTACTCCCCGGGTCATGAAGCGCTGGACGACCAGCTTTCCGTCACCACTTGAGCTCGGCAGAGGAGAAGATCCGTGAAACTGTGCTGGCTGGACATCCGCAACGGCGGCGGCGCCAGGGAAGCGATCATCGAGGAGGCTGTTCACCAGCGGATTGACGCCGTCGTGGCGGCGGATCCGGCTGACTTGGAAGTGATACCCCCGACGGTGAAGAAGGTCCTGTTCCCGCTGACCGACGCACTGCCGGACAAGCTGGAACCCGCCGACCTGGTCATCGTCACCCCGGCCCGGCACGGGGAGCCCGCCGACCTGGCCGGCCGCCACCCTGATGTGGAGTTCGGCAGGTTTGTGGAGATCACCGATCCCGCCAGCCTGGAGGAAGCATGCCGGGCCGCGCGCCACGAGCGGTGGAGCGTGCTGGCCTTCCGTGACCCCACCAAGATTCCTCTGGAGATCGTGCTGGCGGCCGGCGCCGGAGCCGACGGCTCGGTCATCACCCAGGTGGCCGACGTCGAGGAAGCACAGATCGTCTTCGGCGTGCTGGAGCACGGCTCCGACGGTGTGATGCTCGCGCCCCGCGCCATCGGCGAGGCCACCAGCCTGAAGGCCGCCGCGACGGGAAGGTCGGCGGAACTGGTCCTGGACGAGCTGCAGGTCACCGCGATCAGCCGGGCCGGCATGGGCGAGCGGGTCTGCGTGGACACCTGCTCGCACTTCCGCCCCGACGAGGGGATCCTCGTCGGCTCCTACTCCCACGGGATGATCTTGTGCTGCAGTGAGACGCACCCACTGCCTTACATGCCGACGCGGCCGTTCCGGGTCAACGCCGGCGCGCTGCACTCCTACACGTTGTCGGACGGCGGGCGTACCAATTACCTCAGCGAACTCGGCGCCGGCCGCAGAGTGCTCGCCGTGGACTCCACGGGGCGGGCGCGGCCCGTCACCGTGGGCCGAGTCAAGATCGAGACGCGGCCGATGCTCGCGATTGACGCGGTTTCCGCGTCGGGCGTGCGCATCAACCTCATCGTCCAGGACGACTGGCACGTCCGGGTGCTCGGGCCGGGCGGCGCGGTGCTCAACGTCACGGACCTGACGGCCGGCACGAAACTGCTCGGCTGCCTACCGCGCGAGCAGCGGCACGTCGGCTACCCGATCGATGAGTTCTGCATCGAGGAGTGAGCGGTGACGGCGCGACCCATCCTGGATTTCCACATGCGCCTGGCTCCTCGGGAAGGCGCCAGAGCGCGGCTTCTGTCGACGCTGGACGAATGCGGACTGGACCGGGCGGTGGTGTGCGCGGGCGGCACCATCGACCTCGACCGGCTGTCCTGCCAGCTCATCGAGGGCGGGCATGTGGAGACCGATCCTGACAACGACGCGGTGCTGGCCGCCTGCGAGGGTACCGATGGGCGCCTGGTGCCGTTCTACTTCGCCAACCCTCACCGGGCCTGCGACGTCTACCGTGGCAGGGCCGCCGGGTTCCGCGGCCTGGAGATCTCGCCCGCCGTCCACGGCATCGCCCTTCTCGACCCGTCCGTCACCGCCTTGGTCGGGGTGGCGGAGTCGTTCGGCCACTGCGTCTATGTGGTCTGCCTCGCGCGTCGGGGTGCCGGCGTCGCCGACCTGGTGACGTTGGCCCGCAGGTTCCCCGCGGTGAACTTCGTGCTCGGCCACAGCGGCATCGGCAACATCGATTTCTACGCGCTCGCCTTGATCGCCGACGAGCCCAACATCCTCCTCGAGACCTCCGGAGGCTACACCTGCGTGGCCGAGGCGGCACTGCGCCGGGTGGGCGCCGACCGGGTGGTGTTCGGCTCCGAGTACCCGCTGCAGCATCCCGCCGTGGAGCTGGCCAAGTTCCAGGCGATAGGGACGACGCCCGACCAGTGGCGGCTGGTGGCCTGGGACAACGCCCACCGACTGCTTGGAGAGGAAAAGCCATGAACGACACGAGTTCCGGCCTGCCTCAGCTCGGCCAGTGGAACGACATGGCCGATGTGCAGCGGCTTCAGGAGAAGCAGCTTCCCCAGACCGTCGCCTGGGCCGCGCGGTCGCCGTTCTACCGCCGGCGGCTGAACTCGGGAGCCTTGCCCACCACCGCCGCCGATCTCGCCGGCCTGCCGCTGACCACGAAACAGGACCTGCGGGATAACTATCCGTACGGCATGCTCGGCGTGCCCCAGGAGCGGGTGGCCACCTATCACGAGTCCAGCGGCACCGCCGGCCGGCCCACGCCGTCGTTCTACACGGAGGAGGACTGGGTCGACCTGGCCGAACGCTTCGCCCGTAAGTGGATCGGCATGTCAGAACAGGACATCTTCCTGGTACGCACGCCCTACGCCCTCATGCTCACCGGTCACCTCGCCCACGCCGCCGGGCGGTTGCGCGGGGCCACGATCGTGCCCGGTGACAACCGTTCGCTGGCCATGCCGTACGCCCGGGTGATCCGTGTCCTGCACGACCTGGGCGTGACGCTGACCTGGTCGGTGGCGACGGAATGCCTGCTGTGGGCAGCGGCGGCGGACGCCGCGGGGTATCGGCCCGACGCCGATTTCCCCGCGCTGCGCGCGTTGTTCACCGGAGGGGAGCCGCTCACCGAAGCGCGCCGTAAGCGGATCATGCGGATCTGGGGTGTGCCGCTCATCGAGGAGTACGGCTCCACCGAAACCGGCAGCCTGGCCGGGGAATGTCCGCACGGGCGGCTGCACCTGTGGTCCGACCGCGCCCTGTTCGAGGTCTACGACCCCCAGACCGGGGCCGTACGCATGGAGGGCGAGGGGCAACTGGTGGTCACGCCGCTCTACCGGGAGGCGATGCCCCTGCTGCGCTACAACCTCGAGGACAACGTCTCGGTCTCCTATCGCGACTGCCCGTGTGGATGGGGCCTTCCCACGATCCAGGTGCTCGGCCGCGCGGCCTTCGGCTATCAGGTCGGTACCGCGAAGATCAACCAGCATCGGCTGGAGGAACTCGTCTTCTCCCTCCCGGACAAGTACGGCGTGCTGTTCTGGCGGGCGAAGGCGACACCGGCGCAGCTTCGGATCGAGATCGAGGTACCGGACGAGCATCGGGAAGCCGCGCGAGCTGAGCTGGCCGCACTGGTGCGGACCGCCTTCGGCGTCGACAGCGAGGTGGCCGGGCTCTCGCCGGGTGGCCTGGTGCCGCTCTCGGTCCTGACCTCGATGTCCGACGTGGTCAAGCCGCGCAGCCTCTTCGGCCCGGACGAGGACTGGGACAAGGCGCTCCTCTACTACTGACCCTCCGCGATGGGAGTGAAATGTCGCAGATGAGCGTGGCCATCGTCGGGGCCGGCATCGCCGGTCTGGCGTTTGCCGCAGCCCTTCGGCGGGTCGGCGTCGACTTCCACGTCTACGAGCAAGCTCCGCGCCTGTCCGAGGTGGGGGCCGGAGTACAGCTCGCGCCCAACGCCACCCGCGAACTCCACCGACTGGGTCTGGCGGACGCGCTGGCCACCGTCGCGGTCGCGCCGCAGGCGATCGAGATCCGGCGCTGGGACGACGGCACATCCCTGCAACGCATTCCGCTGGGTGGGGAGTGCCTGGCCAGGTTCGGGGCACCCTACTACACCCTGCACCGGGCCGACCTGCACAGCAGCCTGCTCTCGCTTCTTCCGCCGGAGCGCGTGCACCTCGGCGCCCGCTGCGTCGCCGTGACGCAGCGGGCCGACAGCGTGCGGCTGGATCTGTCCGATGGCGCGACGGTTGTCGCGGACCTGGCGGTGGGCGCCGACGGAATCCACTCCGTGGTGCGTGAGCACCTCGTGCCCGACCATCCTCGGTACTCCGGGCAGACGATCTACAGGGGGCTGGTGCCGGTGGAGCGGGTGCCCCATCTGCTCACCGAGCCGCGTGTACAACTGTGGTTCGGGCCGGGTCGGCACTGCGTGTGCTACCCGGTGTCGGCCGGTCGGCTGGTGAGCTTCGGTGCGACCGTCGCGGAGCCGGACTGGTGGGAGGAGTCCTGGTCGGCGCAGGGCAGCGTACGCGAGCTCACGTCCTCCTACATGGGCTGGCACGAGGACGTCACCCGGCTGATCGGCGCGGCGGAGGCGGTCAGCCGATGGGCGCTGCACGACCGAGAGAGCCTGCCCAGGCTCCAGTCGGGGAGGGTGGCCGTCATCGGTGATGCCGCGCATCCGATGCTGCCGTTCCGTGCCCAGGGCGCGAATCAGGCGATCGAGGACGCCGTAACGCTCGCCCGATTCTTGGCCGAGGCGGGCAGATACGGCCTGCGCGAGGCCTTACTGGCCTACGAACACCTACGTTTTCCACGGACAAACCGGATTCAGCGTGAATCACGCGACAGCGTGCGGACGTTCCACCTGGCCGACGGAGACGCGCAGCGGCAGCGCGACGACGGCGCTCGAGCGTCGTCGAGTCTGGGCGATCAGCAATGGCTGTTCGGCTACGACGCCGACCAAGCCGCCACGAACCGAGCCACGCTCGCCCGGGACATCGGGTGACCAGCAGGCGGGAGATCGCGATGGAACTGTCCGGGATCGAGGCGAAGATCGCGCTGGTCACCGGCGCGGCGCAGGGGATCGGCGCCGAGGTGGCACGAACCCTGGCCGGTGCCGGCGCACACGTCGCCGCAGTCGACAGCAATGCGGAGCGGCTGGCCACCTTCGTGGCCAAACTCGAGGCAGAGAACCTCTCGGCACGCGCCTACACCGTCGACGTACGGCACAGCGAGGCGGTGGACGAGCTCATCGGCCAGGTCGAGAGCGAGCAGGGCCCCATCGGCATCCTCGTCAACGCGGCCGGCGTCCTGCGCACCGGCAAGGTGGTCGAGCTGCCCGACCAGGACTGGAACGACGTGCTGTCGGTGAACGCGGGCGGAGTGTTCAACGTCTGCAGGTCTGTGGCCCGCCGGATGGTTCACCGTCGCCAGGGCGCGATCGTGACAGTGGCGTCGAACGCGGCCGGAGTGCCGCGCGTGGAGATGGCCGCCTACGCCGCGTCCAAGGCTGCGTCCGCCCAGTTCACCCGATGCCTCGGGCTGGAGCTGGCCGAGTACGGCATCCGCTGCAACATCGTCTCACCGGGTTCGACGGACACCCCCATGCTGCGCTCGATGCTGGGTCCCCACGCCGATCCGGCGTTCGCGATAGCGGGATCGCCGACCGCCTTCCGCGTCGGCATTCCCCTGCGAAAGCTGGCCCGGCCCCGCGATGTGGCGGACGCCGTCGCGTTCCTGGTCTCCGATCAAGCGGGCCACATCACCATGCACGACCTGTACGTCGACGGCGGCGCCGCCCTGCACGTGTGAACAGGTCCCGAAACGCAAGAGGAGGCAGCCAATGGCCATGGATGGATTCGCGTCGTATCGCATTCCGGGCGAGACCGATCTGCCGAGCCCGGCGGTGCCCTGGCTTCCACGATCGGAGCGGGCCGTCGTGCTGGTGCACGACATGCAGCGGTACTTCCTGCGGCCCTTCCCGGAAGGGGAGTCCCCGCTGGCGGAGCTGCTGGCCAACACGGCCAAGCTCATCGCCACCGCCCGCGCGGCCGGCGTGCCGGTGATGTACACCGCGCAGCCGGGGGACATGACCCGCCACGAGCGGGGGCTGCTGCACGACTTCTGGGGGCCGGGCATGAGCAGGCGGGAGTCCGACCGGGCGATAGCCGACGAGGTCGCACCCCGGGCTGGCGAGACGGTACTGACCAAATGGCGCTACAGCGCCTTCCACCGCAGCGATCTGGAGGAGCGGCTTCTGCGCGCGGGGCGCGACCAGCTCATCGTCTGCGGGGTCTTCGCCCACGTCGGGTGCCTCATGACCGCCTGCGACGCCTTCACCCGGGACATCCAGCCGTTCCTGGTGGCCGATGCGATGGCTGACTTCTCGCTGGAACACCACGCCATGGCGCTCCGGTACGCTGCGGCCCGGTGCGCGGTCCCTCTGTCCACGGCCCGCGCGCTGAAGGAACTGGAGGTTCAGCCGGCCGTGTCCATCACGTCCGCTGCCGAATGATCTGCGGGGGCGAGCATGACCAGTTCGATGCGCGAGCGGATGCCCAGTTTTCTGAAGATGCGGCGCAGGTGGTAGTTGACCGTGTGGGGCGACCGGGACACGCGGCTGGCGATCTGCTGGTTCGTCAGTCCTTGGCCGGCCAGTCGGGCGACCGTACGCTCGGCGTCGCTCAGCGCCGCCCATCCGGCCGCCTTCCGTACCGGATCGGGGAGTCTCGCGGCGTGAAACCGCTCCTCGACTCCGGCGCGGCCGGCCTCGGCCTCCAACGCCGTCAGTGCAGGGCGCGGGAGCGACGCCAGGAGGCAGCGCCGGAAGACTTCCTGGGTGAAGACGAGCCACTCACCCTCGCAGGCGAGGATGTCCGCGGCAAGAACCTCCTCGACCGGCGCGATCAGCTCAGCCACGGTTCGGCGCAGCATCTTCGCCACGTCACCCAGCGTGAAGCGAGGCCCGAGTAGCGCACCGACGCAGAGGAGCTGGCGGCATACCTCGCTCAGATCCACCATGCCGCTTCGTACGCACGCTCGGGCTCGATCGGGCGGCTCATCGATGAAATCACCAGGCCTGCCACTGTCTACGCCCCTGGCCATTTCGACGGACAGGAGCGCGTTCCCGCCCGTCATCCGCGCGAGGTGTGGGAGTCCGGCAGCGGCGGCGCCCGCATGGTCGGACACGATCTGCCCGATGGCATGGGCGGAAAGAGGGCGCAGGTCCACGTGGGAGCCTGCCACGCGCGCGCGGGTGAAGAGCCGCTCGGCCGCCGGATCACCGGCCCCGCGGCGTCGGCTGAAGATCCAGGCGATCGGGCGGTCACGCAGCCGCCACGACGCCGTGTCGAGGCTGCGGATGAGTGCCGCGTCGGCGTGATGCAGGTCGTCCAGGATCACGAGGACCGGCCGGTGCGAGGCATGCGCGCTGATGTCGGTCGCGGACGGCCAACTGCCGTCCAGGACGGTGAACCCCTGATGAGCGGCTAGGCTGGCGGCCTCCCGCAGCAGCCGGGTGCGACCGCTGCCCCAACCGCCTTCGACGTAGAGCGCGCTGCTCGCGCCGGCCGCGACCCTGCGGAGCAGGAGTGCGATCTGCCGTTCTTCCGCTTCCCGGCCACGAAGCTTGCGGGTCATGGACGTTCCGACGGGGATGGGCCATCCGGCGCCGTCACGTCTTCCCTCATCGATTCCGGCTCGCGCGAGCGGTTCGTCCAGATGTGAAGGGCGAGCGGGACGGCGGCGGCGATCACCACCAGCGAGGCCGCGGTGAAGGTGCCGCGGATACCGTCGGCACCGAAGCTCCACAGTCCCCAGATCAAGGTCGCCATCGCCGGGCCCAGCGCGAATCCGCCCTGCCGGGTGACGCTGGTGGCCGATCCCACGGTGGCGAGGAGCGCACCGGGCGCGGCCGACATCGCCGCGCTCATGTTGGGCGCGTTGAACAACCCCAGACCGGCGCCGGCGAGCGCAAGCCGCCAGGCCACATCGACGGCCTGCCAGGACTCACTCGCCGGTAGGAGTAGCAGCAGGCTGCAGATGACCAGGACCAACCCGAAGAGCTCGATCCGCGGATATCCATATCTATCGGCCAGCAGGCCCGCGAGTGGACCGCACACGGCCGCCGCCAGCGGCAGCGCCAGCATCACGAGACCCACGACAGAGGCGGGTGTGTGCAGGAAGGTGACCAGGTAGAAGGGAACGATGTAGAACAGCAGACCGACGGAGATCGAGGTCGCGCCGAGCGTGCCGAGCGGGCGGCGCATCGCGGGGAGCGTCAGCAGCTTTCGTACCGGCACGCTCACGGCAAGCCTGCGCCAGGCCAGGATGAGCGGTACCGCCGCGAGCACCAGCAGCAGCCATTGCGGCCCCTGGCTTGTCGCGAGCGTCAGCGCGATCATGACGATGCCCGCCGCGCCGATGAGGAACACCGCCTCCACCGCCGCACTGCGCGCGGGCGGACGGACGCCGCCACTGCGGGGAACCTGAAGGAACGCCAGCGCGATCAGCACGAGGCAGGCGGGCACGTTCAGGAAGAAGACCCACCGCCACCCCACCGACGCCACGAGCAGGCCCCCGGCGACCGACCCGGTGATCAACCCGAGCATCCCGATCGCGTCGACGATCCCCATAGCCCGGCCACGCACGCGCGCCTCGACCGACGTCGTGATCAGAACGGGAATCAGTGCCTGCAACGCGGCACTGAACACGCCCTGGACCACGCGGGCCGCGATCAGCCAGCCGATCGTCGGCGCGAGGCTTGCCGCGAGGGCGGCGAGAGCGAAGCCCGCGCAGGCGCAGGCCAGCGCTACCCGGCGGTCGATGTTGTCCAGCCACCGGCCGGTCGGCAGGCCCAGCGCCACCAATGGGAGCAGGTATCCGAGCACGACCCACTGCGCGGTCGCTGTCGGAGCTCCGAGTGAGTCCCGGATGGCCGGAAGTGACACGCCGACGATGCTCATGTCGAGCGAGCCCATGAAGATGGCGAGCCCCATGCCGCCGACGACCCACCACCGATTGGTCCGGCCCAGCTCACCTTGGCGTGCCTGTGTCATCGCGCCTCTTTTCGCCGATTTCACGTCGAGCCTCACCGTTTCCGGCCGCGTGCGGCCATCGCCCATTCACGTGGTTCACCGCGAGAACCGCATTGACGGCACCGTGCGCCACCTGGAATACCGCGAATACGTGACGACCGTCCGTAACAGCGGCGGGTACGGTCAGCGGGCCGGTCATCGGACGGCAGGAGGAAATCAATGTCCGACCGCATTCATGTCGTTGTCATCGGCGGGACATCGGGGATCGGACGGCATGCCGCCGAGTCGTTCGCCGCCCGGGGGTGCGAGGTGGTCATCACCGGCCGTACCGAGCACCGGGCCAAGGAGATCGCCGGCCAGATCGGCTCGCAGGCCCGCGGCCTGGCGCTGGACCTGACCGTTCCTGAACAGATCGCGCCCGCGCTGGGCAGCGTGCGCAGGGTCGATCGACTGGTGCTCGCCGCGCTGGAGCGGGACCACAACACCGTCCGTGAGTACCGTCCCGCCGACGCGGCGCGCATGCTGACGATGAAGCTCGTCGGCTACACCGTCGTCGTCCATGCCCTGGTGTCCCGGATGTCCGGCGACAGCTCGGCCGTGTTGCTCGGCGGCCTGGCCATGCACCGGCCCTACCCGGGCTCCACGTCGGTGACGACCGCCAACGGCGGCGTCGCCGCGCTGGTGAGGACTCTGGTGACCGAGCTCGCGCCGATCCGGTTCAACGCCCTGCATCCGAGTCTCGTCGCCGACACGCCGTACTGGAGCGACAAACCCCACGTCTGGGAGGCCGTCAAGGCACGCACGCCGACCGGGCGGCTGGTGACGATGCGGGACTGCACCGAGGCCATCACCTTCCTGCTGGAGAATCGTTCGATCAACGGCGTGAATCTCAGCATCGACGGGGGAGAGCTGCTCGTCTGACCTGTTCAGCCGCCGCTCTCGCGACCGGAGGCCGTGATCCTCCACGGCCCCCACCGGCCGCTCGCGCCCTGTCCGTGTTCACGCTCCTCGCGGGTGTAGCGGGTGAGGTCCCGAGCCGAGAACAGGGCCATGCCGATGTGAAATCCCGTGACGGGCACGGGAATGCGCGCCTGGTAGGCGACCTGACCGTCGACGTGCCAGATCGCTTCCGAGTCCTCGGCCCGGTATGTGATGGCGTAGGTGTGCTCGGTGCCCGGTTCCGTCGGCGTCTCCAGGACAACCCGGTGGTGGTAGTGCACGTGCGGCAGGGGGCCGCCGGGGATGCCGCGGCGTTCCACCAGCGCGTACACGGTGTCATTGGTGGCGGCGAGGTTGAGCACGACGCCGGATTCCATGTCGAAGACGTTCATGGTGCCGAAGGCGTCGAGCAGGTTGTAGGGAATCTGGCCGAAGGTCCGTATCGCCATGTCGACCTCGAACGTCACCGCCCCGCCCGCCGGTACGGGGATGCGCCGGACGGATCGGTACATCTGCTTGGCGTTGTTCTGGGCGGGGTTCGTGTCGTGGAACCGGGTGAACGGGTTGACGGTGATCTCGACGTGGCCGTCGCCGGTCTGTACCTGTGCGTTTTCGTCCTGGTAGACGTACCGTTCGCCGCCGGGTCCTGGCACGGCCATGATGCTCCATCGTGCGGGATCGAGTTCGCCGCCGGTGAAGTCGTCGTACGTCCAGGTGTCTATTTCCGGTGCCACGCTCATCCGGGCTCCTCGAGATCGGTTTCGAACCGTCACCACCATTCGCCTTGGCGGTCATCGCCGTACATCGCACTTTCGCGTGGTTCGGCGGGACCGCCGCGCCATTTTGGGACCACGCCGGAGATCCCGTATTTGGGGCATGCCCGTGCCGGGGCGATGACGGATGCTGCGGTTCTGACCGTCACGTCACGACGAGGAGGTGTCATGGGCACGATGAGCTCGCCGCCGGACGGCGACCGCTTTGTCGCCGTGCATGACAGTGCTCGGTTCAAGGACCTGCGTCGCCACCTGCAGACCTTCATTCTCTGGGCAAGCGTGGCCTTCACGGGGTGGTGGTTTCTCACCAGCCTTCTCGGAGCCTTCGCGCCCGGTTTCTACCGGCGGGCGGTCATCGGAACGGTGAACGTCGGCCTGCTGTTCGTGCTGGGGTCGTTCGCCGTGGTGGTGGTGATCATCCTGGCCTACCTGAGATTCGCCCGGACCAAGCTGGACCCCCTCGCCGAGGAGATCAGGGCGGATCTGGAACGAGGTGCCCGATGACAACCGCTCTCATCTCCGCCGCCCTGCTCATCCTGGTGGCGGGAGTCGTGGTCGCGGCCCGCCGCGGCCAGACCAGCCCGGCTGAGTTTTATGTCGCGGGCCGGCGCATCGGCCCGGGGCAGAACGCGCTCGCATTGTTCGCGAGCTTTGTCCTGCTCTCGACCATGTTCACGATGACCGGGCACGTGGCGCTCAACGGATTCGACGCCCTCCTCTTCTCCGCCGCCTTCGTGATGTCCTGGCTGATCGCGCTGCTGATCTTCGCCTCGCCGCTGCGCAACATCCGCGGGCAGACGCTCGGAGACCTGTTCGCGCTGCGTGTCGGCGAGCGGACGGCCAGGACCGCGTCGATCGTGGTGACTCTGGTGCTCTACACCACCTATGCCATCGTGATGATGGAAGCCGGCGGGATCGTCTCCCGCGTCATGTTCGGCCTCGACGCCGGCGCTGGGCGAGCGTTCGTCGTCGCCGGCATGGGCGTGCTGGCCACCGTGTTCGTCCTCGTGGGCGGGATGCGGGGAACCACCCGGCTGCTGGTGGTCAAAGCGGCTCTCATCATCGGAGTGCTGGCCGTGCTGACCGCCGTCGTGCTGGTGAAGTATCGGTTCAACCTGTTCCAGCTGCTCGGCGACGCCCAGGCAAAGGCCGCGCCGCACCCCGCCGGGTTCGACCTGCTGGGGCCCGGCCGCGAGTTCAGCGAAGGCGGCGGACCCATCGGCCATCTGTCGAAGTTGTTCGTCGCGTTCGTCGGGCATGCGGCTCTGCCGTACATGTTCATGCGCAACGCCGCGGTCACCTCGGGCCGGGACGCGCGGCGATCCGTCGGCTGGGCGGGCCTGCTCATCGCGGGGTTCTACCTGTGCGTCGCCATCGTCGGTCTGGGCGCCGTGGCGCTGCTCGGTGGGCTCAACATCGGCGTGGCGCCGCCTACGCGCGACACCACGCTGCCGATCCTCGCCAACGCCGTCGGCGGCCCTTGGCTGGTGGGCCTGGTCGGCGCGCTCGCCCTGATCATCGTGGTCGGCATGCTCGCCACGCTGCTGATCAGCGCGGTGACGTCGGTGACCCGTGACGTGTTCGCGATGCGTCAGGAACCGCAGGACCCCGGCGCCGAGGTGAAAGCGGCCCGGCGGAACACCGTCGTCATCGGGCTCGCCACCGTCGTCGTCGGCACCGTCCTGCTGCAAGCCAGCATCCACGCCCTGCTGCCGATGACGATCAGTCTCGCCGCCGCGTCGGTCCTGCCGGCCGTCGTGTACTCGCTGTTCTGGAAGCGCTTCAACAGCGCGGGACTGCGCTGGTCGGTGTACGGCGGGCTCATCGTGACCGGCGTCCTGGCCGTGTTCTCCGGCCTGGTGACCGGGAGCCCGGTCGCGATCTTCCAAGGCATCAACATCGCCTTCATCACCTTCGATCCCGCGCTGGCCTCGGTGCCGATCACCTTCCTGCTGGGCTACGTGGGCACCATCACCAGCCGCGAACGCAACGAGGCCGGATTCGCCGAACTCCAGGTCCGCGCCTTCACCGGCGCCGGCGAGTCCGCTGCCCATGCGACTCCGCCCGCGCAAGTCGGCCACACACCCACCGAAGCACGCTGAGCACGTGATGTGGGGCGGCCGGACCGTCCCACATCCTCAGGAGGCAATCGTGGATCCGGTTCTCGTCGTGGGCGCGGGCCCGGTCGGCATGGTCGCCGCCCTCACGCTCGCCGACCAGGGCGTTCCCTGCGTCCTCGTCGAGGAGAGCTTCGAAACGACCAACCACCCGAAGCTGGACTACATCAGCTCCCGGAGCATGGAGTTGCTCCGGCGGCTCGGGCTCACCGCCGACGTCCGCTCCGTCGGCGTCCGGCCCGAACACCAGGCCGACGTCATCTGGTCGACCGGTCTCGCCGGTCAGCCGATCACCGTGTGGAGGCTTCCCTCGGTTTCCGAGGAACGGCAATACATCGCGGAGCACAATGACGGCACCCAACCCGTCGAGCCGGGGCAGCGCCTGTCGCAGATCGACCTGGAACCGGTCCTGCGAGCCCACTGCCGACGCCACCCATGGGTCGAGCTCCGGTGCGGCTGGCGCTTCGAGTCCCTCGTCCAAGACGAGACCGGCGTGGTCAGCCGCCTGGTCAGCACCATGGACGACAGCGAGGTCCTCGTCCGCTCTCCCTACGTGATCGCCTGCGACGGCGCGTCGAGCCAGGTTCGCAAGTCCGTCGGGATCGGGCTGAAGGGGTTCGACGCGCCCGAGCTGCCCAACGCGCTGATGGTGCACTTCAAGAGCCGTGACCTGAACACCTTGCATCGCCATGGGCGGTTCTGGCACTACTTCGCCTTCAGATATGTGATCATCGCGCAGGACGAGGTCGACACCTGGACCGTGCACGTCAACGGCATGGATCCCACGGAATTCGACCCGCCGCCCGCCGATCCGGCGGCGTTCGCGCTCGGCACCATGCACGCAGACCTGAAGATCGACAAGGTGCTGCTGACCTCGCGCTGGCGCCCGAGCTTCGTGATCGCCGACCACTACCGCGCCAGCAGGGTCCTCATCGCCGGGGACTCCGCGCATCAGATGTTCCCGACCGGCGGCTACGGCATGAACTCCGGCATCGCCGACGCGATGGACGCCGCCTGGAAGATCACCGCCCTGGTCAAGGGCTTCGGTGGTCCCGGCCTTCTCGACAGCTACGAGGATGAGCGCCGCCCCGTGGGCCTGCGCAACATGCACACCTCCCATCGGCATCTCGGCGTGCACCTCAGAGCCGGTGGGCTTCTCCGCAACGGCACCCCGCTGCCAAAGATCGCCTCGTTCCTCAAGGCGGAGCGGGGCGAGAACGAGTACACGGGAGTCGAGCTGGGCTACCGATACGACGGCTCCGGCATCGTCTGCCACGACGACGCGCCGGAACCCGAGTGGACCCCGCGACGCTACACGCCGACGACCTGGCCCGGAGGCCGCCCGCCCAGTGTGCTGCTCGGTGATGGCACGCCCCTCTACGACCGGTTCGGCGCGTTCTTCACCCTCGTCGACTTCGCTGGAGACGGTCGCGCGGACGGGCTCCTCACCGCGGCGGCCGAGCAAGGCCTGCCGGTGCATCACGCCGTGGTGACAGACGACCTGGCCCGGGGGATCTGGGAGCGGGACCTCGTTCTGATCCGGCCCGACCACCATGTGGCCTGGCGCGGGAACCGAAGTCCGTCCAACCCCACCGCGGTGGTGCAGCGGATACGCGGCGCGTCACCCTCGGCGGCCGCGCCCAGGAAGGGGACACCCCAATGACCGCAGAACGCGTGCTCGGAAGATTTCGCGAATACATGCTGGGGCCGACGAGGTTCATGAACCTGCTGTGCGCCTTCGAACTCGGGATCGTCGACGCGCTGAGGCACAACAGCGGGATGACCGCCGCCCAGGTGGGCGCCGTCGTCGGCGCCGCTCCGGACGCGGTCGAGCAGTTGCTGCACCTGCTGGTCAAGGAGGATCTCGTCGCGTACGACGACGAGTCGCGGACGTACGCGCTCGCCGAACTTGCCGCGGTGGCCGAGGAGGACCTCCAGCGGGTGCTCGCCATCATGAACATGATCAAGATGGTGGTGCTCCGGCAGAGCTTCTACCTCTCCGACAGCGTGCGGACCGGCACGACGGTCGGGCTCAAAAAGCTCTATGGGCACACGGGCAACCTCTATGAAGCCCTCGCTGAGCTGAAGGAACTGCGGGAGTCCTGGGGCACGATGATGGACGCCGTCACCACCCACATCGACCCCTGGTTCTTCGGGAACATCGACATACCGCCCGGCTCCAAGGTGCTCGACCTCGCCGGGAACACCGGCCTGGGCGCGATCTTGGCCTACCGGGCGAACACCTCGCCCGGTCTCCGCGTGGCGACGTTCGACCTTCCCGAGAAGGAAGCCGAGTGCCTGGCGAACTTCAAGGCGCAGGGCGTGGACGAGCACTGCTCGTTCATCGGCGGCGACGTCTTCCGCAGCGTGCCGGAAGGATTCGACGTCGTGCTGATCAAGCACTTCCTGGACATGTTCGACAAGGAAGAAGTGCTCAAGATCCTCGGCAATACCTACCGGGCGCTCGAAGCGGGCGGGGAGGTCCACATCCTCGGCCCGGTGTATTCGGAAGACGTCAAGGACACGTACGCGGTCGACTTCTTTCCCACCTATTTCCTCGGCTGCACCATGGGCCAGGGCGGGCCGCAGAAGCTTTCCACTTATAAGGCGTGGCTCGAGGAATGCGGATTCACCATCACGAAGGCAGTCACCGAGAACCTCGGCGAAATGCCGGCCGACGCCCTCGTCGCCCACGGCATCCTCTGCGCCATGAAGCCGCACACATAAAGAACGAAAAGGAGAATGTCAGGTGTCAGATCTAAGACCGTCATGGAGCCGGAGGCTGAAGTACGCGATGGCCGTCGCCGTCGCGGCGTTACTGACGATGAGCCTGGTCCCCGGCGCGGCCGCCTCGCAGCACAAGACGGCGGCGGCCTTCGACTTCGACAACGGCAACTCCCTGACCGAGGTCATCTACCCCAGATTCCAGAAAGCGGTGCGCACGATCACGGACGGCGGCGACGCCACGCTGATCGCCGACCATATCCTGATGGTGGAGCTCGCCTGGTTCGACGCCATTGCCCCGTACCATGCGACGGCGGTGGGCATCTACTCCAACCTGGGACGCCGCCCGAGAAGCGAGGCGACCACCCGCAACAGGAACACCGCCGTCATCTACTCGGCCTACACCTCGCTGACCGCGGTCTTCCCGCACTTCACCGCGGACTTCCGCACCATGCTGACCTCGGTGGGGCTCGATCCCGACGACAGGTCGGAGAACACCACCACTCCCATCGGCATCGGCAACCTCGCGGCCAAGAAGGTCATCGAGGCGCGTAAGAACGACGGGTCGAACCGGGACGGAAGCGAAGGAGGCCGCGCGTACAACCGGCAGTCGTACGCCGACTACACCGGGTACAAGCCGGTCAACACTCCCCACGAGCTCCGCAACCCGTCCCGCTGGCAGCCGAACGTCATCTCATCGAACGGCCTGTTCAGAGCCCAGCAGTATGTGACCCCCTACTACGGGCAGGTCAAGCCGGTCTCCTACAGCAGCCCGTCCCAGTTCACGGTCTCACCCCCGGTCGACAGCAACCATCGCAATCGCGTCGGCTACAAGCGCCAGGCCGACGAGATCCTGGCCGCGTCGGCGAACCTGAACGACCACAGGAAGATGGTCGCCGAGTTCTTCAACGACAAGATCTACAGCCTTGGATTCGTCACCGGCAACGCGGTCTTCAAACAGCACAACTTCGACATCGAGAAGGCCGTGCACTTCGTCACCACCGTCGACCTGTCCATCTTCGATGTCACCGTCGCGACCTGGTACTTCAAGCGGAGGTATGACGCGGTCCGGCCGTTCTCCGCGATCCGCTACCTGTACGGAGACAAGAAGGTGACGGCCTGGGGCGGCCCCGGCAGGGGCACGGTCAACGACATCACCGGAAACGAGTGGCGCAGCTACCCGAACACGCACGATCACTCCGAGTACCCCTCCGGCACGTCCGCGAACTGCATGGCCTACACGCAGGCGGCCCGCCGGTTCCTCGGCACCGACAAGATCGACATCACGGTCCCGCGCGCGAAGGGATCCTCTCTGATCGAGCCAGGGGTCACTCCGGCTACCGACATCACCCTGCGCTGGAACAACTGGACCGACCTGGCCAATGACTGCCGCATGAGCAGGGTCTGGGCCGGCGTGCACTTCCGTGCCGCGACTCAGAACGTGGCCGAGTACGCGCCGAAAGTCGGCGACTCGGTCTACACCTTCATTCAGCGCAAGCTCAACGGCGGCTGATCCGCCCGCACCACTCGCCGTCGGCGGTGTCCCCTCGCGGGTGCCGCCGTCGGCGGCTGCCCGCTATGACCGGACGGGATTCGCGGGCACGCCGATCGACGTCAGCCAGAACCTGATGCGGGTCTCGATGTCATCTGCCATCAGCTCGAACGCCGAAGGATCATCCTCCTGCGCGGCCGGGTCGGGCATGCTCCAGTGAACGAGCGTGGGGTCGCCGGGGAAGGCGGGAACCACCTCGCGCACCCGGTCGCACAAGGTGATCACGTAACGGAAACGTCGCCGGGCGAACTCGCTCAGGTTTTTGGGCCGCTGGCCGGTGAGGTCGATGCCGCGGGCGGCCATGACCCGCTCCGTGCTGGGGTGTACCAGCGGCTTGGGCTGGCTGCCCGCGCTGAAGCTCTGTACCTGGCCATCGGAGCGGACCCTGCTGAGCGCCTCGGCCGCCTGCGACCGGGCGCTGTTTCCGGTGCACAGGAACAACACCGCGCACGGTTTCTGAGCCGGAGCCTTGGGCGCGATGATCGGCGCCGGATCGAAGGCCAGCCCGGGATGCAATGACGCTCCCGCCTCGGCCAGCAGCTGGCCGCATCGCGTCAGGTCGAGCCGGTAGTAGGCGTCGCGGCCGTCGAAGCTACTGCGACGGGCGGTGACCATCCCGCCGGCCCGAAGCCGGCCCAGGTGGTAGGAAACCAGGTTCTGCGGCTCACCTACCAGCGCGACCAGTTCCCGGACGCGCCGGTCGCTCAGCGCCAGCTCTCGCAGCAGCCGCCAGCGCAGGGGATCGGCCGCCATCCGCGCGAACGGCGGCGGCGCGAGTTCTCTGCCAGGCTTCATGTAAACAACGATACATCAACAGGAAATGCACCAGTGTGGTTCGATGCATCGTTTTCGAGCGTTGGAGCTCCAGGCTCAGCGTCTGATGCGGTCGACCAGGAACCTGGTCGAACTCCACCGAACCTTGGCGATGACGGCGAAGGCGACGCAGAGCAGGACGGTCAGCACCGCCATGACCGGCCGGTCGATCGTCAGATTGGTGAGGGTGGCGCCGATCATGACGCCCACCAGGCCGAGCGCGGCCGGTCCCGCCACCCGCGGGATCATCAGGCCCACTCCGCCGGCGAGTTCGACCGCGCCGGTGACGTAACGGAACCAATGGCCCCACCCGATCTGGTCGAACATTTCCACGGATGAGGGAGTTCCGGCCAGCTTCGCCAGGGCCATGAACACGATGAACGCTCCCAGCAGAATCTGAGCCGCCCAAAGGGCGATATCGCGCCTCGTCATCTGCATGATTCTTCTCCGCCCTGTCGAGAATGTGGCCCCGTATTCGCGCCATATCCCGTTGAATCGCGGGCATAGATCGCGCGGACACGTGGTGACCGGCAGAGCGTGCGCTCCCAGACTCTGAAGACATGCTGACCAATAATCCACTCATCTTCTTCGGAATCATCACGCTGCTGGCCGTCTCCATTCACCTCTATCTGTGGGCGCGGCTCGTCCGTTCCACCACCCGGCCGGGTCGATGGCGCCGGGCCGGTGGGATGACGATCGCCGGGCTCGGCATCGTCGGCGTGGTCGGGTTCATGGTCACCCGGACGGTCGGCGTAGATGCCTGGTGGCTGGCCTGGGCGGGGTACGTATGGATCGCCCTGATGTTCTACCTGCTCCTCAGCTTGCTGGTGCTGGAGGTCCCACGCGCGGCGCTCCTGATGTGGTGGCGACGGTCGACGAAGACCGAGGTGGCGCGGACGCCCTCGCCGGCCCTCGTAGCGACCCCGCGGAGGGAACCGGACGAGCACGCGGAAACACCTCTCCGGACCCCCGATGGCCTCGACGCACTGAAGCTCGACGAACCCGGACGCCGGCTGTTCCTCGCTCGTGCCTGCGCGCTCGCCGCCTGCGGTGCCGCGGCCGGTTTCGTCGGGTACGGCATGAGCGCCGCGTTCGGTGATCTGCGGACCGTCCGGGTGACCGTACCCATCAGGGGACTGGATCCCCGGCTCTCCGGCTTCCGCATCGCCGCGGTGAGCGACACGCACTTCGGGCCGTTCCTCCACCGGGAGCTCGCCGAGCGCATCGTGGCACGGGTCAATCGCGAGCAGCCCGACATGGTGGCGATACTGGGAGACCTGGCGGACGGCACGGTCGCGGAGATCGGACGCGCCGCCGAGCCGCTGCGCGCGCTGACCTCCCGCCAGGGCACATACTTCGTGACCGGCAACCACGACTACTCCTCCGGCGCCGACGAGTGGGTCGATCAGGTCCGGTATCTCGGAATGCGGCCCCTGCTGAACGAACGCGTGGAGATCGCCTCCGGAGGCGCCGCCTTCGACCTGGCCGGGGTCACCGACGTCATGGCGCCGATGTACGACCACGCGGGGCCGGACTTCGCCGCCGCACTCGGCGGAAGGGACCCGGCGCGTCCGGTGATCCTCCTGGCGCACCAGCCCGTCCAGGTCCATGCGGCCATCAGGCACGGCGTCGACCTCCAGCTGTCAGGTCACACCCACGGCGGCCAGACCGTCCCCTTCGACCGGCTCGTCGGTCTGCAGCAGCCGGTGCTCGCCGGCCTGGCGAGGAAGGAGTCCACCTCCATCTTCGTCACCCGCGGCGCCGGATTCTTCGGCCCGCCCGTGCGCGCCGGAGTCCCGCCCGAGATCGCGATCATCGAACTCCAGCCGCAGGCCTGAGCCGGAAGGGACCAGCACATGTCCACCCGCCCACGGCCAAGGCTGGCACGCGGAACGACCCTCTGGCTCCTCCCGGTCCTCGCCCTGGCGGCCGCCGCGGCGGCCGGGTCCCGGCGCTCACGTCTCTGCGCCGTGGCCGCTCCGCCGCTGGTCATGCTCGCGGGCCTCATGCTCTGGTTCTTCCGCGATCCGGAGCGAAAGCTGGGCCAGGGCCGGCTTCTCTCCCCGGCGGACGGCGTCGTCCAGAGCATCCATCCGTGGCCGGACGGCCGGACCCGTGTGTCCATCTTCATGAACCCGCTGAACGTCCACGTCAACCGCGCTCCCTGCACGGGAACGGTGACCTCGCTCGCCCACATCCCGGGTGGATACCTGCCCGCCTTCGACAAGGACAGCGACCGCAACGAGAGAGTCGTGTGGCACCTGAGGACCGACCTGGGCGACGTGGAGTTCGCGCAGATCGCCGGTGCCGTGGCGCGGCGCGTCGTTCCCTACGTGAACGCCGGAGAGGTCGTCAGGCAAGGCGATCGCATCGGCCTGATCCGCTTCGGATCGAGGGTGGACGTGTACCTGCCCGAAGGCCTCACACCAGCAGTCAGCGTCCGGCAGCGCACCCGTGCCGGACAGACACCCCTGGCGTGAAGATCCCGGAGGAGGCGCGTTGAGCACGGGCAAGGGCCTTGAACCGTATCCCCTGACCAGGGCAGAGGACACGAACAGGTACGTCGCGCTCCAGCGTTCCCCGGCCTTCGCCCGTCTGCGGTCCCGGTCGCGGCGCTACCTGGCCTGGAGCGCCACGCTGTACCTCGGGACGTTCACTGTCACCGTGGTCCTCTCGCGGTGGATGCCCGGAGTGCCGCGCCTGATGTGCGCGCTCGGGCTGATCGCCCTGCCCGTGCTCGTCGCCGTGGTCCACCTGGTATACGCGCGCCGGCGGCTCGACCCCCTGGCCGACAGGATCCGCGCGGAGTTCGAAGGCAGTCGACGGTGATCTTCAGCCTGGTCATCCTGTTCCTGATCTCACGCCTGAGCCGGGCCCGGAACACACGCCCGGACTTCTACACCGGCGACCGCGCCTTCACCGCACCGCAGAACGGCCTCGCCCTGTTCGGCACGTTCATGATGATGACGTCGTTCCTCACCCTGGGCGACGGGATCGCGTCTTCCGGGTACGACGGAGTCCTGCCGGTCGCAGGCTTCGCCGTGTCGTGGCTGACCGCGCTACTTCTCGTGGCCGAACCACTGCGCAACACCGGCGGATACACCCTCGGTGACGCGCTGAGCGTGCGGATGAGGGCCCGCCCTGTCCGTCTGGCCGCCGCGGTGGTCACACTCGTGGTGTTCGTCCTCTACATGACCGGGCAACTGGTGGCGGCCAGCGGCCTGCTCGCGCTCCTCATCGGGCTCGGCGGACCCGCCGGCCAGGCTCTGATCATCGCCACGATCATTGGCGTCACCCTGTTGACCGTGTACCACGCTGGCATGCGGGGAACCACCTGGACCCAGATCATCAACGCCCTCCTGTTGTTCACCGCGGTGGCCCTGCTCGCGTACACCCTGCTGTCGAGCCACCGCCTTGACGCGTCGACGCTGCTCGGAGACGCGACCACGCGACTTCCGGCGCCCGACCTGCTGGAGTCTCTCTCCGGACTGCTCACCACGGTGCTCGGGCACGCCGTGCTGCCCTACCTCTTCATCCGCTTCCTCACGGTGCCCGACGCCAAGCACGCGCGCCGTTCGGTGTCCTGGGCCATCTGGCTCACCACGCCGTACTCCCTGCTCATCGTCCTGATCGGCCTCGGCGCCGCCGCACTGGAAAAGCGAGCTGGGGAGGCGTCCCCGCTGGTGGTCGCGCTCGCCGAGGGGCCGGTGCTGGTGTTCGTCGCCTCGGTCGTCTTCACGACGATCATCGGGCTCACGGCAGGACTGGCGCTGAGCGCCGGGGCGAGCTTCACCCGCGACGTCTACACGAATCTCATCGGGCGGGGTCCGCTCGACGAAGCGCGGGAAATCGCCGTGGCGCGCCGTACCGTGGTGGTGCTCTGCCTGCTTCCCGCGGTCGGCGCGATCTTTCTCATGCGGCAGAACGTCACGTTCATGCTGTCGCTCGGAATCACTCTGGCCGCCTCGACGATTCTGCCGACCCTGCTCTACGCGTGGTTCTGGCGGGGCTTCAACACGGTGGGGGCACTGTGGAGCATGTACGGCGGCGCCGCGGTCACCACTGTTCTCGTGGTGTTCTCGCCGGCCGTCTCGGGTGATCCCCTGGCCTTGCTTCCCGGCGCCGACTTCGCTCTCTTCCCGTGGAGGCATGTGGGCGTGGTGTCGATCCCGCTGGCCTTCCTCCTGGGGTACGCCGGTGCCAAGGCTCGCGGCGAGCGTGATGACGTGAGGTTCGCCGAGATGGAGGTCCGGGCGCTCACCGGCGCGGGCGCGGCGAAAGCCGTCCCCAGGGACCCGGACGACGTGGTGCCCTGGACCGGGAAGCTGCCATGGGGCAGACGCCGCCCCCTGAGGCCTCCAGGCCGCGGCGGGTCCTGACCGCTGCGGCCCGGGGCCGAGGGTTACATGGCTTCGTACTCGAACAGCTCGACGAGGTTGCCGTTCGGATCTTCCAGGAGGATCTGCTTGCCCCCGGGGCCGGTGGTGATCTCATTGAGGAAGGTGAGGCCCTCGGCACGGAGCCGCTCCACCTCGGCGGCGATGTCGCCCACGACGAGATGGATCCTGTTCCATCCTCCGGGCGCCGGCGTCCTGCCGTCGGGCAGCGGCCGTGCCGCCGGGCTCTTCGCCCCGCTGAGCAGGAGCCTCAGGTTGCCCCTGATCAGCGAGGCGAACGCGGGTACCGCGCTGATCTCGACGGTGAAACCGAGGTGCTTGCTGTAGAACTCGATGGCTTTGGGGACGTCGTCCGATATGTAGCGGACGCCGACCTGCTTCTCGTGGACTTCGGACATCGCTAGGTCCTTTCCGAGCAGGAACAGGATGCGTTCACATGGTCCGTCGGCCGCGCGGACGAAGACCGAATAGGTGTCCGCGGAGGTTGTGCCGGGCGAAGCGCCGCGACTCGGCCGACGGGCTCCTGGTTTGCACACCATCATTATAAATCAATACAAATAGATGAATCAATCTACATTGCTATATCTCTGAAGGGGTACGGCCTGCCGTACCGGCTGAAAACCTCAGCGAGAGGCCGCGATGAGATGGCGGCGGACGGCATGGGCCGCGGCCACGGCCTCGGCGGGATCGCCATGCTGGGGGGCGGCCAGGAAGTCGGTGCCGCGCAGGGGATGGGAGGCGGGGCGGGGATAGAGCCAGGCGTGGAAGTGCTGGACGCGGTCGCGGGTCGAGACGAGATGTACACGTTCGGCGTCGGTCGTGGCACGAAGCGCGGTGTCGAGCTGGGCGAGCAGCGGGCCGAAGGCCGCCGCTTCCGAGGCGGTCATCTCGGCGAAGTCGACGAAGTGCCGCCGCGAGACGATCTTCATGGTGCCGGGGATGGAGGCGTCGGCGGGTCCGTGGTAGACCGACCACAACGCGTCACGGTGGATCCAGCCGCCGGGAGGCTCCTCGGCCGCGGCGTTCAGGCGACAGTACTGGCAGGTGTGCGTGCCGCTCATGGGGATCCTTTCGGTCACGTGAGAAAGGTATGGGCCAGTCCGACGGCCGCTCCGCCGGCGATCAGCCAGGCGTTGTTGAGTCTGGTCTTCCAGAGCAGGAGCAGGCTGATCACCGTGATGGCCGCGGTGAGGGGGTCGACCACGGCGGTTCGGGCGAGCTGATAGGAGACTCCGGCCATGAGGGCCAGCGCCGCGGCGTTCACTCCGTCGAGCAGCGCGGACGTCCAGGCGCTGGAGCGGAGCTTGTCGGTGAGCCTGGTGAGCAGGCCGACGAAGACGAACGAGGGCAGGAAGATGGCGAGGGTGGCCAGGAACGCGCCGGCGGGGCCGGCGACGAGGTAGCCGATGAAGGTGGCGGTGGTGAAGACCGGCCCCGGAGTGACCTGGCCGATGGAGACTGCGTCGATGAGCTGCTCATTCGTGATCCAGCCGAGCCGCTCGACGAAATCTCCGCGCAGGAAGGCCAGCAGGACGTATCCGCTTCCGTACAGCACCGAACCGATCTTCAGCATGGTGAGGAACAACTGGGCAAGCTGAGCTCCGGTCGGGTCCGGGAACAGGGGCGAGCCGCCGAGGGTGAGCAATGGCGTGGTCAGTAGCCCGTGCATACGGTTGTGGTTCGCGGGCGGATTGCGCAGAAGGTATATGGCGGCAGACAGCAGTGCCGCGCCGGTGAGGATCAGGAGTTCGTTGACCCCGAGCAGATAGGCGGTCAGTGCGATGACCGCCATGGCACCGAGCCAGATGGTCTTGACGACGGTGCGGATCAGGCCGAACAGCGCGTGCGCGACGATGGCGATCACCACAGGGATGATCCCGTACAAAATGCCCTCGACTGCGGGCGTGCTGCCGTAGGTGACATATCCCCAGGCCAGGGCGGTGACCATGAGAGCCGCCGGAAGGATGAAGCAGATCCCGGCCGCGACCAAACCGCGCCATCGTGCGCGGTCGTAGCCCAGGTGGATGGCCAGTTCGGTGGAGTTGGGGCCGGGAATGAGGTTGGTCGCGCCCATGAGATCGGCGAATCGCGCATCGCTGACCCAGCCGCGGCGCCGTACCAGTTCGTCGCGCATCATCGCGGTGTGCGCGGCCGGGCCGCCGAAGGCGATGACGCCCAGTTTGAGAAACATGAGCGCCACCTGCCACGTCGCCCCCTTGCTATGACCGGTCTCCGCAGCGGGGTGCTCGTCTGTCACTGTCGTTTTCCCTTCAGCCGATAGACAGTGCATCAAACTCGCTTGATATATTATCGCATGGTGGCGTTCATGCCTCAAGCGGCCTCGACTTCAGGGCGAGGCGGAAACCGTGCTACGTCTACCGGCATCACAGGAGGCCTCATCATGACCGCACCCGAGCAGCTCGCCAGTGTCCGCTACCTCGTTGATGACGTGGCCGCCGCCGTCGATTTCTACACTGCCCACCTGGGCTTCACGGTGCACACCAATGCCGCGCCCGCCTTCGCCGACGTGGTACGCGGCCCGCTGCGGCTCCTCCTGTCCGGCCCGACCAGCTCCGGCGCCCGAGCCACCCCCGCGGACGACACCGCTCCCGGACGCAACCGCATCCACCTCATCGTCGATGATCTCGACGCCGAGATCGAACGGCTACGCGGCGCCGGACTGTCCTTCCGCAGCGATGTCGTCGCCGGTCCCGGTGGGCGCCAGATCCTGCTCACCGATCCCGCTGGCAATCTCATCGAGCTGTTCGAGCCCCGACGGGGGTGACGCCTCACGAGGCTTCATGCGTGATGAAGTGCTTGGTGAGTTCGACCCGGCTGTTGATGTTCAGCTTCGCGAACACGCGCCGGAGATGGCTGTCGACGGTGTGGGGTGACAAGAACAGGATGCTCGCCGCTTCTTTGTTGGTCCTGCCGTCCACGATGGCCCGCACGACACGGAGCTCCGCACTGGTGAGACTTTCCCAGCCAGAAGTGGGCCGGTCCGCGCCCAGTGAGCCGGCCTGAGTCACACCGAGCCGGCGGAGCTTCCTCTGCACGCGGGTGACATCATGGCGCGCGCCACAATTGAGGTAGAGATCGAGCGCGGATTCGAGAAATCGGACCGCTTGGTCCTGATCGCGAGTGTTCTGGGCTTCCTGGGCGGTGTCCTCGAGGGCGATACCCGTCGCCAAGGGGCGTCTGCTGAGCCGATAGTGCTCCACGGCACGGCGCAAGGCGGACAAGTCGCCGCGCAAGAGCCCTTCGGCATGCTCCGCACCGCCCGCAAGGGAGGCTATGGTCGGGTTGCGTTCGGTCAAACGGCGGGCGAACCCGGCCGCCTGCTCGGCTTCCGCGCTGAGCCCTGCTTTCCTGGCCAGCCGTACGAGCGTCGCCGCTGCCGTTGGGGCTTCCGCGAAGAGCAGCGTTTCAGGAGCCACCCTCTCCTCGACGTTGATCAGCGTCTGAACCGCCATGCTAGGGCGCCCGCAGGCAGCGTGAAACTGCGTTAGGGCCCAGTCGAGGCCGGTCTTGTCGGCCATCGTGTCATCGGTCACCAGCCGTTCCGCCATGCGCAGGTGCTCGCTGGCGGTCGCAGAATCGCCATGATGGAGGCTGATCCGGGCCAGCACCACGCGCGGATGGATGGAGTCTTCAGGGCTCGACCGGGTCGAGAGACGCAGACCGGTCTCGGCGGCCACGCGAGCCTCATCCAGCCGGCCGGCTGTCACCAGGAGCTCGGCGTGATGGCTGTGCCACAGCGGCTCCGGCCAGGCCGCGCCGAGCCTTTCCGACTCCTGCTTGATCGCCGCGCATACGGCGGCGGCCTCGTCGAACTGATCGGCTGCGATCAGAGCGCGTACCATCCACGTCCAGAGAGGTCGTTCACATCTGTCGTCAGAGCCCAGCCGGGAGCCGTTGACTACTGCTCGTCTGCTGCCACGTGCTCCCTCTGATCTGGAAGCGCTCGTCACGTGCTTGGCCGTATTCATGAGCAGTCGTTCCAGTTTGACCCGGTCGAATTCCCGAAGATCTTGGCGCGTCAACGTCCGCTGAAGTTGCTCGGTCAGAACGCCGTGGTCGCCGGAGCCTTGCAGTCCTTGCGCGAGTTCGAGGACCAACTGCACTTCGGCAGCGGCCTCGACCCCAGTATGTAGGGCGACTTCCGTCAGACGACCCGCTTCGGCGCCCCGTCCGGCCCCCGCTAGGAGACCCACGGCGCGGGCCAGTGTCCGTGTCTCCTTGGGGAACTGGACAACGGCGGAGATGACCAGAGCCACAATCTCATCACAACTGCATGTCTGCTGCTGAGGGGGCACCTGAATGACCGACCGGTCAGTCCGCGGCAGGTTCTCATAGGTGGCACTGTTCCCGCCGCCATCGAAAGCGGACGGTGCGGCGGAATCCAAGCCATCGAAGGCACCCTGCTGAAGTGCTTCGTCAACCACCTCGTGAACAAAGGCCAGCTTCTCCCCAGTTCTCCGAATGAAGCCCGCCTGTATAGCCTCCTCGACGCTGGCTGACAGGTTCGGCGCGGGCTCGCGGAGCAAAGCCGCCGCCTCCTCGGCGGTGAACGCGTGGCCGATCCTCCTGCCATGCCGAAGCAAGCGTCGGACCGGGTGCGACAGCTCGCCCAGCAGGTGGTCAACAGCGACGAGGACACGTTCGGGCAGGCGGTCGGCTAACACGGAGGCAGTCCCATCAGCGATGACCACCTGACCCGCTTCCATGAGGGCACAGAGTAGATTCTCCAGCAGCCAAGGATTGCCGCCGCAGCGAGCGGCCCAGGTCAGCACCGAAGCGTCCGGCTTGGCGCCCAAGGCGCTGGCACAGAGCGCCGCCACCGCCTCATCGCCCAAAGGTCCAAGGTGAAGGCGGACCGCGGCCCGGTCGATCAGCCATCCGATCGCATGCTGAGCCAGTGACTGTGCGGGAACGGGCCGCCGTGCGAGCAGCCACAGCACCGGCGATGCGGCGAGCGACTGCACCAGGCTCTGAAGGGCCAGAGCGCTGGCCTCATCGGCTCGCTGGGCGTCATCGAGAACGATCAGGAGAGGACGCCGGCGTGCTGCTTTCTCGATTAGTTCGCGCAGCCGATCCGCCAACCAGAAAGGATTGACTTCCGGGCGAACTAAATCCTCGAATTCCGACTCGCTGGACATTATGTGCCGCAAGAAAGTGACCAACTCGCGTGCAGGCGTCAGTTGATCGATTACGCCCGTCCGCATGTAGGCCACGGTTAGGCCACGTTCTGCTCCCTCCAACGCTGTTGCCTTCAGGATGCGGGTTCTGCCTATACCGATCGGACCTTCGAGGATGATGCATCCACCTGAACCATGCAGAGTGGCATTCAAATGACCGACCAGCACTGACAGTATGTGTTCACGCCCGATTAGTGGATACATGATCACCCCAGTGCGGAGACGAAGATTCCCCCGGTGTTCGACACAACCATGGCCGCAATACGGGGGTCAACGACTATGCTTAATATGGCGCATCCGCGTTAAATCAAACTGTATTGATGTAGATGATCGTCATTATTGCCGCCTTTTGACGTAAATAATGAGATTAGTTGTAAAGCATTGTGCTTGACGAGTCATAGTTGCTGTGATATGCGCAGAGAGTTAGAAGCAAGCTCGGCGGGTTTGGGTGCTGGTGGGGCTCGCTGTGGTTGATGCTCCACTCTGTGCAAAGAATAGTCGCGCGGCGAATGAGTGGCTTCCGGTACCGACCGTTCGCTGGCCAGCCCTCCGCTCGCGACCATCCGATCAGTGGTTGAGTGCGGTGGAGATCGTTCTGTAAGCCGTGGGTTACATCGCGGCGGCGACATCCTTCGTTCGACTCGAGTCCGCTCTGTGGAGCGTCGAGAAAATCCCAGACGACTGGGCGTGCCATGTGAGTACCTCTGAGTGATGCCGTCATTTAGGCGCCGCTCTTCGTATTGGCAGTGCAGCTTCCTGCCCGGCGGAGGAAGCGTGCGACCACGTGAATCTCTGTCAACGCGAAGACGTGATGCCTCCACGTCGTCGCGTAGGTCAAGCTGTCCAAAGTGCCTCCGCCAACCACTGACGCCAGCCGGTTTCCTGAAGGGAGTCGACGTGCAACCACCCCGCTCGACCGCAGAACTCGGCTGGCTCCGGCCGTGGGAGAGCATGCCTGCGGCGCAACAGCCCGAGTGGCGTGACCATGCCTCCTTTGAGGACGTTTGCAGAAGGCTGGCTTTGACTCCGCCTCTTGCGAAAGCTGCGGAGATTCAGCATCTGCGGCGATCGCTCATCAAAATGATGAAGACCGGCGCCTTCCTGCTTCAGAGCGGCGATTGCGCTGAGAGCTTCTACGAGTGCACTGACCTGCACATAACAGAAAAGATCCGAGTGATTGAGAGGCTGGGAGACCACCTGAGCGATCTCACGGGGCAGAACGTCATCCGAGTCGGGCGTATGGGGGGACAGTTCGCCAAACCGCGGTCACAGGCGACGGAGGACCTCGGAGGTCTCAGCATCCCCTCCTTCCGAGGACACATGATCAACTCAGAGATCGCCTCGCTCCCGGCGCGGACGGCGGACCCCCAGCGCATGCTGCGGGCTTACGAGGCCAGCGACAAAGTGCAGCGGGCGATGCGGGTACACCGCCAGAGGCAGGGGCTTCCTGCGATGGAGGGGCCGTGGTCCAGCCACGAGGCCTTGGTGATCGACTATGAAAGCCGCATGCTCCGGCCGGACCCGGACTCGAACCGGCTCTACCTGACGTCCGCGCACCTGCCTTGGGTTGGGGAACGGACGCGCCATTCAGCCGGCGCGCACATCGCCCTGCTCTCGTCGGTGGCGAATCCCGTCGGGTGCAAACTCGGGCCGGCATCCACCCCGGGTGAGGTCTTGAATGTGTGTGAGGCACTCAACCCGCGACGCGAGCCCGGACGGCTCGTGCTAATCCCGCGGATGGGCCGCGATCTCATCCAAGAGGTTCTGCCGCCGATCGTCCGAGCCGTGGCCAACGGAGGCTACCCGGTCATCTGGTTGAGCGACCCCATGCACGGCAACACCGTCAGGTCCCGTCGGGTCGGCTTGAAGACCCGGTATCTCGACGACGTGGTCACCGAGGCCCTCAGGTTCCGCGACATCCTGGAAGCGAGCCGTCAGCACCCTGCCGGACTCCATATAGAGGTCGCGACGGGCGACGTGACGGAGTGCATCGGCGGATCCGTCGAGGGCGAGGACGACCTCCTGCGCAACTATTCCTCGTTGTGCGATCCGCGGCTCAACGCTGACCAGGCTATGGAGCTCATCGAGGCATGGGCCAGAGGGGCTGTGGCATGCCGGACCCTCGCAAGGCGATCGCAGGGAGACGCAGTGGGGCAGCGGATGGCTCATGGCCGACGATCGGGTGGGCCCAAGCTAGTTCTCGCGGATCAGCTGACGGAGAACCGAGAGCCGAGTGAGGATCCGTCCGGTGATCCAGCGGTGCATCAGTTGGATGGATCTCCTGGCGACAAAAGCTCAAACGAAGGTGTCTTCGAGGGTTCCATGACCATGGGCGCGATGTGCGCTGTCAACCCAGACCCTGATGATTGTCGGGCCGACCTGGGTGAGGTGGTCGCCAGCGCTGGCGACCAGCCCGGCAGCGGCGGCCATCACGAGAAGGGCGGCAGCCACGCCGGTTGCGGCATGTAGCCCGGCACCGAGCGCACTGCGGTCAGCGGCTCGGCTCGGTGCGGCGGGAGCGGGCCAGAGTCAGTCCGCCGAGGACCGCGCCGACCAGCCCGAGCGCTAGGGCCAAGGCCGCCCCGAATACTCCGTTGCCGGTGCCGAGACCGCCGTCGGCGACAGCCAGTTTCACCGCGCCGTTTAGCCCGCCGGTCAACGCCACCACCACAGCCACGATGGCTCCCCTCCTCCCGCTGTTGCCGATACGACGGACAGAGCGCAGCGCCAGCCAGCCGATAACCAGGCCGCCCAGCGCCACCAGTGCGGCCCCGCTGGCCCAGATCCGCTCAGGGGTCCCGAGGAAGGTATCGACGCCCTGACCAGCGCATTCTGCCGGCGTTGTACAGACTGGCGAGGCCGCCTGCGCGGCAAGCACCAACAGGATGGACATGGAGGATCCTTTCGGACGAATGATGGGTGTCTGCAGCATGGGCAGCGCGGTGACTCGGCCTATGCCGGTCGTGGTGATGCTGGTCGAGGTGCCGGTTACGAGCGCGAGCGCCTGGGATAGGTTTCATGGAATCGATGATCGCGCCGTCGAGGTGGTTGTGGCCTCCGGCAGCGGATGGCAGCGGCCACGCAGTTCCACGTAGACGACTCCTGCCTAGGTGGGTATCTTCACGGCCGAGAGTGGACGATGCGATGAAGATCGTTCTCGGCATCGACGACTGTCCGCTCACCAGCACTAACTCCGCTACCTGCGCGTGCTCGTCTGCGGGGTGATCAGCCGTTTCGGGGGCGCGGTGATGCGGTGGTGTTGCGGGTCCGGGCCGCGGCCAGGCCGCCGAGAATCACGGCGATCAGCCCGACCGCCAGGGCCACGAAGCCTCCGACGATGCCGTAGCCGGTGCCCGGCCCACCCTTGGCGGCGGCCACGACCAGGGCGCCGATCACCATACTGGCCGGCCCCGCCACCAGCGCCATGATGGCCCCCTTTCTCCAGGGGCCGGTACCGAACCGGCCGGTGGAGCGGGCCAGGGCCAGCCCGCCCAGGACCACGCCGGCCAGCCCTATCACTGCGGCGATCACCGACCAGAGACGGCCGGAGGTCAGGTCGTACGCGCCCACCGGATCGGCCGGAACAGCCGCCGGTAGGGCGATGAGCAAGGACATGATCGCTCCTTTCGCTACGTGAGACGAGTCGATCGTCTCCGCGTCGAAGCGGCCGCGCGTGCGACAGGGGATGGCAGCCTCTACGCCGACCGGCGTGGACGACGGCAACCCGTCTACGCTCGTCGTCGTAGGCGGTCGCGCTTTGCGGCGGAGGGGCGGTCGCGCGTGGCGACCGTAGGATCGCGGCATGGAACACCGCGTCATGCCGTTGCGCCTGCCCGCGCGGGCGCAGGAGGTGTCGCTCGCGCTGTTCATCACCGTGATGCAGGTTCAGGGCACGGTGGTGCGGAACACCGGCGAGGTGGTGCAGCGGCCGCTGACCGACCTCGGACATCTGGGGTACGGCCTGCTGATCGCCAGCGGCCTGGTCCTCGTGGTACGCCGCCGGTGGCCGGTGCCGGTCTTCCTCACCACGGCGCTGGCCAGCCTGGTGTACTACGGCCTGGACTTCCCCGACGGGCCCGGCTGGCTCGGGCTCTTCGTCGCCCTGTACACCCTCACGGCCTACGGTGACGGACGACGGTCGCTGGTGATCGCCGGAGTGGGCATCACGGTGCTCACCGCCTGCTGGCTGGTCGCCGCGGCCGACATCGAGCCACGCGCGGCCATCGGCTGGGTGTTCTTCCGCATCGGCGCCTCGGTGATGAGCGCGGCCCTCGGCGAGTCTGTCCGGTCGCGGCGGGTCATCGCGGCCGAGGCTCAGCAGCGCGCCGAGCGTGCCGAACGCACTCGTGAGGAGGAAGCGCGGGCGCGCGTCGACGGCGAGCGGCTGCGGATCGCCCGCGAGGTGCACGACACGGTCGCGCATGCCATAGCGATCATCAACGTGCAGTCCGGGGTCAGCGCGCACGTGCTCGGCAAGCGGCCGGAGGTGGCGCGCGAGGCGCTGCGGGTCATCGAGCGGACCAGTTCGCGGGCGCTGGGGGAGATGCGGGCCATTCTCGGGGTACTGCGCGGCGACGACGGGGACCACGACGGGCGCATGCCGTACCCCGGACTGGGACAGATCGGCGAACTGACCGCCAAGGCGCGCGCGGCCGGACTCGACCTCACGCTTGAGGAGATCTCACCCGCGGCGCCGGTGCCGAGCGCGGTGAGCGGCGCCGCCTATCGCATCGTGCAGGAGTCGATCACCAACGTGATCCGTCACGCCGGCCCGACCCGGGTGACGGTGGCGTTGAAGGCCGGGGCCGAGATCTTGGAGGTCCGGGTGAGCGATGAGGGACCCGAGAGCCCCCCGGGCAATGACCGCGCGAACCCGCCGACCCGGGACCCAGTCAGCCTGGCCGAGCCCGGACGGGGCATCATCGGCATGCGCGAGCGCTGCCAGTTGCTGGGCGGAGAACTCGATGCCGGGCCGCTTCCCGGCGGCGGGTTCGAGGTCAACGCCCGGCTGCCCCTCGTCCCGAACGGGTCGGCCGCATGAGCGCGGCGCAGGCTCCGATCAGAGTGCTGCTCGCCGACGACGAAGGTCTTGTGCGATCGGGGTTCAAGGTGCTGCTCGACCTTGAAGACGACATCACGGTGGTGGGCGAGGCCACCACCGGCGCCGAAGCCGTCGAGCGGGCCCGCGCCCTCCGCCCCGACATCGTCCTGATGGACATCCGCATGCCGAAACTGGACGGCATCCAAGCCACCGCCCAGATCGCCCAGACACGCGGCCTGGAGCAGGTACGGGTCCTCATCCTCACCACCTACGACACCGACGAGCACGTCTTCGACGCCCTGGAGGCCGGGGCCGGCGGCTTCCTGCTCAAAGACGCCGGACCGGCCGAACTCCTGCACGCCATCCGGGTGATCGCCGACGGACAGGCGCTGCTCGCGCCACGGATCACCCGCCGCCTCATCGGCCAGTTCACCGCGCGGCGCCGGGCCACCCAGATCGCCGAGGACCGGCTCGCCGTGCTGACCGAACGCGAACGCGAAGTGCTGGCCCTGGTGGGCCGGGGCCTGAACAACGACGAAATCGGCAAGGAGCTGTTTCTCAGCCCGGCCACCGCACGCACCCACGTCAGCCACGCGATGACGAAACTCGGCGCCCGCGACCGCGCCCAACTGGTCGTCATCGCCTACCAAACAGGCCTGGTCAACCGCTGACCCGAAGTCCCGCCCTGTGCTGTCGGCTCGATAGAGCACGGGCTTGCGGTCTTGGACGGAGGGTGAGGGTGTCGCTGTCGCGGAGTTCGGTCAGTTGGTCGCTGGTGCGGGGCTGGGCCTTGCCGGTTCGGCGGATCTTCAGAAGTCCACGGTCGTCTGCTCGGCTGGCCGGCAACACGATAACCAGTTCTAAGAGGGCGTTTGGTTTGCCCGTGTTTGGGTTAGTACGTCCCGCGCCAGGTTGGTGTTGCCTCGTCCGTTATGCGCTTGCTGACGTTGTCGATCATCGCGATGTGGATCATGGCTTCGAGCTGGTCGGCAAGGTCTCGTAGTCGCGGGCGAGGCGTCGGTGGAGCATGAGCCAGCCGAGGGTCCGTTCGACTACCCAGCGTCGCTGGACGACGCTGAAGCCTCGGACATCGGGGTCGCGGTGGACGACGTGGGTGTGGATGCCCAGGCGTGCGGCGTGGTCGGCGAACTGCTTCTTGAAGCCGGTGTCGACCCAGGTCAGCGTGATGCTTGGGTGGTCGGTCTTGGCCTGGTCGAGCACCTTGATGCCGGCCTGGTTCTCCGAGACGGACGCGGCGCAGACGGTCACGGCCAGTAGCAGCCCGAGTGCGTCGGTGGCGACGCCGCGTTTCCTGCCAACGATCTTCTTGGCGTTATGACGGGCCCGTCATAAGGCCAATTATGTGGGCCGTCCGGTTATGCGGGGTCAGGGCGAGGTCTGCAGGTCGGCGGTGCTGTTGGAGGTGCGGTCCGCGTCATAATCACAGGCCTTCGAGGAAGGCTAGGAGGCGGTCGGTGGGGCGGTAGCGGCCGATGCGGGTGCCTGTGGGGCGGTGCGGGCGAGGGCTTTCTCTTTGAGGGCGAGGTCGGCGTGGAGGTAGACGTCGGTGGATTTGGTGTTGGCGTGGCCGAGCCAGAGCGCGATGGTGGCAGTGTCGATTCCGGCTTGTAGCAGGGTCATCGCGGCGGTGTGTCGCAGCGTGTGGGGGGTGACGTTCTTGGAGGCGAGGCTCGGGCAGGCTGCGGTCGCGGCGGGGAGGTGCCGGGTGAGGATATCGGCGACGGAGTCCCTGCTCAATCGTCCGCCGGTGCGGGTCGGGAAGAGCGGGTCGGCCGGTCCGGCCTGCCGGTGGGCGATCCAGTCGTGGAGGAGACGGGCGGTCGGTTTGGCGAGCGAGGTGCACTGTCAATGGCCTGTGAGCTCGGTTCTGATCCACTTCGTGTGAACTGATCACGGGTAGTAAGGGTGCTCAGTCTGCATGGAGGATCTGAAGGCGGAGCAGGTCGAAGGACGCGCGTCCATAGCCGTCCCTCTTGATCCGCTTAATCCGATTCACGTTGCCTTCCACGCGGCCGGAGTTCCACTCCATGCTCAGGCCGGCCGTCACCGCGGCCAGATCGTGGCGGATGCCGTTGACCAGGCTCTTCAAGGGCGGGAAGGCAGTGGCTTCGGCCTGTTCCAGCCAGGCTGGCAACCTCCGTCCTTCCAGGTCTGCCATCATCTCGGCGAACGATTCCACGCAGGTGGCGACCGCGTCGAGTTCGGGGCAGCGGGCGAGCAGTCTCTTCAGTCGGAGGGTGGCGTTCTCGTCGAGGTGGTCGGGGTGGCTGGTGATCAGCTGGGTGGCGCGGCGGACGCTGAGTTGCTTGGTGACCTTGGGGGCGGGTTTCCCGCTGGCGCGTACGGCCTGCAGGTGACGGCGCACCGTGCGCCCGCTACCGGTATAGCCGCGCTCGCGGATCTCCTCGAACAGTCGCGCGGCGTCGGTGCAGCCCTGATTCCACCGCTCATGCAGGTAGGGCAGGAACGGATCGACATGCGAGCCATGCCGGCCAGCCTGGGCGGGTGCCAAGTCCTCCACGCTGGCGGCCTTGGCGTAGCGACGTACCTTATGCCGAACGCCTGATTATCCCGCGTTCCTGGTGGACCGCCTGGTCGTAGAGGGTCACGGCCGCGTCGGGGCGGGATAAGCCGGTGGGTCAGAGGCTGTTGAGGAAGGCGAGCAGCTTGTCGGGTGGGTGGTAGCGTCCGGCGGGGACGCCGGGAGGTGTGGTCCGGGCGAGGGCCCGTTCTTTGAGGGTCATGTCGGCGTGCAGATAGTGCTGGACGGTTTGAGTGGACTCGTGGCCGAGCCAGAGCGCGATCACCGAGAGGTCGACACCGGCGTGTAGCAAGGCCATGGCCGCGGAATGTCTCAGTGTGTGCGGGGTGACGTTCTTGGTGGACAACGTCCGGCAGGTCTGGGCGGCGGTGGCGGCGTGCTTGGCGACCAGGTGCTCGACGGCGTCGGGACTCAGCCGAGCGCCGCGGCGGGTGCAGAAGATCGGGTCGGTGTCGTGGCCGGCGCGTTCGGCCATCCAGGTGCGGAGGACGCGGACCGTGGCCGTGGTGAGTGGTGTGCTGCGGTTCTTGCGGCCTTTGCCGGTGCAGCGTAGGTGCGCTCCGGCGCTGAGTTCGGCGTCTTGGCGGCGCAGCGCGGTCAGTTCGGAGACGCGTAGCCCGGTCTGGGTCATCACGTGCAGCAGGGCGTGGTCGCGGCGGCCGGTCCAGGTGGTCCGGTCGGGTGCGGCCAGCAGGGCGGCGATCTCCTTGTCAGTCAGGAAGCAGATTTCGGTCCGATCGTGTCGCTTGGGCGGGATGGCCAGCACCCGTTGAATGAGCCCGGCGTGCTCGGGGGCGCGCAGTGCAGCGTAGGCGAACAGCGAGTGGATCGCGGCCAGGCGGGCGTTTCTGGTGGCGGTGCTGTTGCCCCGGTCGAGCTCCAGATGCTGCAGGAACGCGATGATCACGGGTGTATCCAGGTCAGCGAAGTCCAGCCTGGCTGGGCTGTTGCCGGTCCGGTTGTGGATGAAGGTGAGCAGCAAGCGGAAGGTGTCGCGGTAGGCGGTGATGGTGTGCGGGCTGACCCGTCGCTGGGCCATCAGCCGGTCGGTGAAGAACGCTTCCAGGATGGGCGCGAGCGCGGCCATGACAAGGCTCCTGCCGGGGTGGATGGGACGGGATGGTCGAGCCGCTCGGCGGCCAGGGCGAGGAGCTCGGGTGCGGCCTGCAGATACCAGTAGGTGGAAGCCGGTGACAGGTGGCCTAGCCAGGTCGACAATGCAGGCAGGCGAGCCTGGACATCCAGCCCGGCGCGATACCAGCGCAGCAGGGTGGTGACCGCGAAGGTGTGTCGCAGGTCGGTCGGTCGTGGTGCGCGTCCGGCGGGTGGTGTCGCGATGTTTGCCGCTTTGATCAGGGTGGCGAAGGTGTAGTCGACGGTGTTGACCTGGAGCCGGCCCTTGGTGGAGACGAGGAACGCCGGCGCGCCGACCACGCCGGCCACCTGGTCGCGCAGTCGGGCATAGTCGCGCAGTGCGGTGACGGTGGAGGAGTGCAGGAGCACCTGGCGCGATTTGCCGTACTTGGAGTCGACGATCGCCAGGATGCCGGCGTCGAGGTCGAGGTGTTCGCGGTCAAGGCGCACCGCCTCGCCGGTGCGCATTCCAGTCACCGCGAGCAACCCGATCAGCAGCCGGTAGGTGGCGATGCGTAGCGGCTGCCGAAACACCCGGTCGGCGGCGCTCATCAGGGCCAGAATCTCCTGCTCGGAGAAAAGATGCGGCGCAACCCGGTTGGGGAAGCAGGCCAGCAGTCCGGGCGGTGGCACCGGGCAGGTCGGATCCAGCGCGTTCAGGTGACGGGCAAAGCCGCGCACCACCGACAGCCTGCGCCGCCAGTAGAGTGGCTTGGCCCGGGCGGGCAGGGTGGCCCACGCCACCGCGGCTTCGGTGGTGATCATGTCCAGCCCGGCATGTTCGAGGTGGTCGAGGAACTGTCCGAGGAGCCGCTCGTTGTCGGCCAGCTTGTAGCCGAGTGCTCGCCGCAATGCCAGATACTCCTGGGCGCGCTGACGCAGTGTGCTCATGAGGCACCTGGCCAGGGTCGGACCAGCTCACCCAGCGCGTGGAAGTCGAGTTTGGCGTAGATCGCCGTCGTGCTCTGGGCCTGGTGCCGCAACACCTGACCCACCTCCACCAAAGGCGCACCGCGAGCCAGAAGATCGCTGGCGGCGGTGTGTCGGAGCCGGTGCGGGCTGATCCTGTCGACGCCGGCCCGGTGGCAGGCGGCGAACACCACGCTGACCACACTGCTGCGCGACAACCCGGTGTAGGGGGCGCGATGGATGACGAACAGGCATCGGCACGCGCCCCACCGGGGGCGTCCTCGAGTCAGGTAATCCACCAGCGTCTGACCAACGTCCACCGGCAGCGGCAGCTTCTCCTGCCGCCCACCCTTGCCGCGCACCAGCAGCTCGCCGCGCTCCCAGTCAATGTCGTCCAACCGCAGGTGGGCGACCTCGCCAATGCGCAGCCCCAGCCGCCACAACATCAGCACGATCGCGTAGTCGCGCAGGCCCATGGCCGTGCTCCGATCGCAGCTGGCCAGTAGGGCAGCGACGTGTTCGGCGGTGACGGCGCGGGGTAACGACCCCAGACCCCATCCGGCTACCGACGGGACCGCCGCGATCAACGGACGCGGGATATGCCCGACCACGTGCAGGTAGCGCAGCAGTGCCCGCAGCGCCGTCACTCTGGCCTTGGCACCCCAGACTCCGAGCCGGGCGACCTCGGCGACTAGAAAGTCCGTCACCTGCCCCGCCGACAGCTCCGCCAGCGTGGCGGCGTCGACCGGAACAGGCAGCCCGGCCGTGAACAGGCGGGCGGTGCGCAGGTAGCGATCGATCGACAGCGGGGCCAGGCCCCGCTCCGCCCCCAGGTAGGTGCGGTAGTCGACCAGCAGCTCCTCCACCAGACCCGCCGGCGGCGCCATCACGGCCGCGGGCACGACGCCCACGTCCCTCAAGTACTTCAGCAGCGGAGCCATTCCCCGCCGCGAGACATGCAGGTCGTGGCCCTCGGCACGACGGATGGACACAAACGCGCCGACCACCCTCTCCTCCGCCAGCCGATCCGCTGTCAAGCGCTGCTCGACCAGCCACCGGCTCACATGCGCCATCAGATGCGTGTGTTGTGCCACGATCCACCGGGTGAACCCCTGCTCGGTCAACGCCGTACGGAATCCCCTCGCGTACGGCGCCAACGGCCCGGCCACCTCGATACGTGACCGTGTCCCGCTCGAAAATATGGTTTCGGGCTCTGAGCTGGGATTCTGCTGCGCGATCAGCGCTTCGGCTGTCACCATCGCGGGGTGCTGTTGTCGCTGATCTACCGGGTGGTTCGGTGCTTATGCGGGCTGGTGGCGGTGCTGGTCCGCTCCGATCTGTCCAAAGAAGCTGAGCTGCTGGTGCTCCGTCGCGAGAACCAGGTGCTCCGGCGTCAGTTCGGAGGCCAGCCGCGATGGGGGCGTGCCGACCGGCTCTGGTTCGCGGCGTTGTCTCGACTGATCCAGCGCCGCCGGTGGGCTGAGGTGTTCCCGGTCACCCCTGCGACGATCTTGCGCTGGCACCGCAACCTCGTGGCGCGGAAGTGGACCTTCACCGACAGGCGGCGCCCGGGTCGGCCTTGCACCCGCCAGTCGGTCAAGGCACTGATCGTGCGGATGGCGCGGGAGAATCCGACCTGGGGGCATCGCCGAATCCAGGGCGAGTTAGCCTGCCTTGGGTACACGATCGCGGCCTCCACGGTGTGGGAGATCTTGCACCGGACCGGTATCGATCCGGCACCCCGCCGGGCCGGGCCGAGTTGGCGGCAGTTCCTGACAGCTCAAGCCCACGCGATCATCGCGTGCGACTTCCTGGTGGTCGAGACGATCCTGCTTAAACGGTTGTACGTGCTGGTCTTCATCGAGCACGGTACTCGACGGCTGCATCTGGGTGGGGTGAGCGCGCAGCCGACCGGGACGTGGACGGTGCAGCAAGCCCGCAACCTGGTGATGGACTTGGGAGAGCGCATCACGGGGCTGCGGTTCGTGATCCACGATCGGGACCCGCTCTTCACAGTCGCCTTTCGGGAGGTCTTCACAGCCGAAGGGCTTCGGATCATCACCGCTCTGCCTCGGACGCCGAGGATGAACGCCATCTGCGAGCGGGTCATCGGCACCCTGCGTCGCGAACTGTTGGACCGGATCCTGATCCTCGGTGAACGCCACCTGGCCCTGGTGCTTCGGGAGTACCTGATCCACTACAACGGGCACCGGCCGCACCAGTCCCGGCACCAACGGCCCCCGGGCACCGCAATGCAGTGCGCCCGCGACGTGACCGAACTCAACGACCTGCGATCCATCCGCCGAAGACCCGTCGTCGCAGGCATGATCAGCGAATACCACCACGCCGCTTAACCGCAGCTCAGCCCACGAAACTCAATATTCGAGCGGCACAAGGTCGTCGACGAAGGCGAGCCTGGATCCCTCCAGGTGCAGGAATCCGGCGTGTTCGGCGAGGTGGCGCCCGTTGAGCCGGGCCAGCGTGCGGCCGCTATGCGGCTCGATGACGTAGACGGCGCCGGCGGCGTGGTCAGCCGCGACGAGTCGCAGAGATGTCATGAATGCTCCCGGGCATAATGTACGAATGCAATGAAAACCATTATCATGCCCGATGTCGCGTGAGAGGCGCCTCGTAGCAGAACGCCCTTCGACCGATTCGTCACCGTCCCCCAGGAGAGAACCCATGACCATGCCGCGCACCCACAGCGGCCTGTTGAGGCGTGCTGTCGCGCTCGCCGCCGCCGGCGTCCTGCTGGCCGGCTGCAGTGGAACCACGAACAACGGCCCCAGCCCCGTTGCCGGCACAACGGGCGCCGGCGGCGGCGACGCCACGAGCCTGCCTGCGGTTCAGCCGGTCGCCCATGCCAGCAGCATCACCGACGTGCGGGGCAAGAAGATCTCCGTTAAGAGCGTTCCGGAACGCGTGGTGTGCCTGGTGGCCATATGCGATGACATGCTGACCGAACTGGGCATGGTGCCAATCGCCACCAACTCCCAGCTCCTCGCCCATCCGCAGTTCATCGGCACGGAGAAGGCGAAGCAGGTCCCTGTCATCCCGGGTGGTTTCATCAGTCCCGAGGTGGAGGCGATCCTGTCCCACAAGCCGGACCTGGTGATCGGCCTGGAGGACACGCACGCGAAACTCGCGCCCGCACTGCAGGGCGCCACCACGTTCTGGGCCGTGCAGCCGGCGACGTGGCAGGACAGCGTCGCCTATCTACGCGACCTGGCCGCGCTCACCCATCGCGGAGACCAGGCCGTCGCCGCCGAGCAGCGGCTGCGCGACAAGGTGGCCGGTGCGGAGAAGGCCAAGAGTGACAAGACCGCGCTGATCGTGTTCGGCAGCGACGAGAACTTCGGCGTGGCCACGCCGGGCGCAGACGTGGCGGCCGGGTTGTTCCCCGGCATCTGTGACTATCCATGGGAGAACCGCGGCGTCGAGGGCACCTTCAGCCTGGAGGAGATCCTCGCCCGCGACGTCGACGTGCTCTTCGTGGAGACCATCGCGTTCGGCGCGCCTGGCGCGAAGCTGTCGGAGAAGATGGCCAAGAACCCCTTGTGGTCGCAGATTCCGGCGGTCAAGAACGGCAAGGTGATCGAGGTCGACCCGGAGCTGTGGGCCAAGGGCCGCGGCACCCGATCCCTCGGCCTGGTACTGGATGAAGCTACGGCCGCCCTGCGATGACGCGAACAGCCGTTCTGGCGGCCGGGCTGCTGGCCGCCGCCGCGGTGTGCGCGCTCTGCGTGGGCACGCCCACCATCTCGCCGACTCGGCTGGCCGCGGTGCTGCCCGGCGGCGCGGCGGACGGGCTGGTGGCGGTTGTGGTCAGAGAGGTCAGGCTGCCCCGGTTACTGCTGGCGCTGATCGCAGGAGGCTGTCTGGGGGCCGCTGGGCTCGTCATGCAGGAGGCGCTGCGCAACCCGCTGGCCGTTCCCGAGATGCTGGGCGTCTCCTCGGGAGCGGCACTGGGCGTCGTGGCTCCCCTGGTGCTCACGCTCACTCTGCCCGCTTGGTCCTATCCGCTGCTGGCGCTGGTGGGAGCCGGGCTGGGCGGGGTCGCGACGCTCGTGGCCGCCGGGTTCGGCCGGAGCCCGTCCGCGGTGCTGCTGATCGGGGCCGCGGTGGCGGCCGCTTTCCAGGCCGCGCTGCTGGTGCTGATGGTGATGGCCGATCAGCTCGATCTTCAGGTGATCTTCCGCTATCTGCTGGGCAGTCTGTCCGGACGTACATGGGAGGCCTGGCACGGCGTCTGGCCCTGGCTGCTGGTTGCCCTTCCGCTCGTGGTGCTGTGCGCCCCGATGTTGTCGGTGCTGCGGCTCGGCGATGAGGACGCCGGCGCGCTGGGGTTGCGGGTCCGGCACGCCCGGTTGGCGGCGCTCGCCGTCTCCGTGCTGTTGATCGCGCCTGTGGTGGCGGTGTGCGGCCCCATCGCCTGGGTGGGGTTCCTCGCCCCGCACCTGGCGCGGCGGCTGCGCCCGGACGCCGACGTGGTCAGGTGGCTGCCGTGGACGGTGGTGTGGGGCGCGGTGATCACCGTGTGGGCCGATCAGGCCGCGCGTCTGGTTCTCCTGCCGATGGAGACTCCCGTCGGGGCCTGGACGGCGTTGGTCGGGGTGCCCGCGGGTGTGGCGCTGCTGCGGGGGATCGGCGCCAGGCAGAGTGCGGGTGCCCGATGATGCTCACGAAGCGGTCAGTGTCCACGACGTCGGCCGCGCCTCGCGCGGCGCCTTCCCGCCGAGGACGGCGCCGGCCGGCGCTCGTCGCCGGTGTGCTGTTGGTCGCCGTACTCGTGGCGGCCATGGCCGATCTGGCGGCGGGGCGCGCGCTGACGGTTGGCGCGCTGTGGCAGGCGCTCACCGGCGGTGCGGTGGACCCGATCACCCATCATCTGGTCTGGCAGGTTCGGCTGCCGAGGGTGCTGGTCGCGCTCGGCGCCGGGGCCAGTCTCGGCCTGGCCGGATTGATCCTGCAGGCGGCGCTGCGCAACCCGCTGGCGGCGCCGGAGGTCACCGGGGTCACCCCGGGCGCGGTGCTCGGTGCGGTCGCGGCCACGGGACTGGGCCTGGCCAACTGGGCGTCACCGGTTGCGGTGGTGATCGCCGCGGTCGCCGGTGGTTGCGGCGGGGCGGGTCTGCTATGGCTGCTGAGCGGGCGGGCGCGCGCCGATCCGGCCGCCACGGCCGTGTACGGCGTGCTGGTCTCAGCCGTGCTCGGCGGACTGACGTCGGTGATCCTGCTGGCCGCGCCGGGCGAGCTCGGCAGCTTCGTACAGTGGATGGTCGGCACCACGGAGGCGCGGACCTGGCAGCACTGGACACTGCTGTGGCCGTGGGCGCTGTGCTGGGGCGTGGTCGCCTGCCTGACCGCGGGCCCGCTGATGCTGCTGCGCTGCGGCGAGCGGGTGGCCGAGGCGGCCGGTCTGGTTCCGTCGCGGGCACGCGGCTTCGCGCTGCTCTGCGCGGTGGCTCTGACCGCGGGCGCTGTGGCCTCCGTGGGGGCGCTCGGTTTCGTCGGGCTGGTCGTGCCGCACGTGGCGCTCGCCCTGTTCGGGGCCGACCTGCGGACCGCGCTGCCGGGAGCGGCGCTCGTCGGCGCCGTCGCCGTGTGCGGAGCCGACGCCGCCGCCCAGTTGCTTTCGCGGGCGGTGACCGCCTGGGGGGCGGAGCATCTCAGCGTCCCGGTCGGTGCGGTGACCACCTGTGTGGGAGCGGTGGTGCTGCTGTTCATCGTCCGTCGCCATGCCGTCGATCCGTGATCTTACGCCCGGGTTTCCCCATGTCTACGAGGAGTGCAGACCGTGTCCGAATTGATCGACGATCCCGGCACCGCGACGACCAACCCGGAAGCTGGGCCGGGGGCCGCCGTGCTGGACCTCGATCGGGTGAGTTTCGGCTATCCGGGGTGGCGGGTGCTGGATGAAGTGAGCCTACGGGTCAGAACCGGGGAGTTCGTCACCCTTGTCGGCCTGAACGGCTGCGGTAAGAGCACCTTGCTCCGCCTTGCGGCGGGGGTGCTGCGTCCCGAGTCGGGACGGGTGTGGGTGGACGGTGCCGACGCGGCCCGGATTTCCCGCCGTGCCGCCGCCCGCAAGGTCGCCCTGCTGCACCAGTCCGCGCCCGCCGTACCGGGACTGACGGTGCGTCAGCTGGTCCGGCAGGGCAGGTACGCCGTGCGGGGCCCGCTGGGCATGCTTCGTGTCGGCGACGACGCGGTGACCGTACGCGCGATGCGGGACGTCGGGGTGGAGGAGTGGGCGGACCGGCCGGTGGAGACGCTGTCCGGCGGTGAGCGGCAGCGGGTACGGCTGGCGCTGGCCCTGGCCCAGGACACGCCCGTCCTGCTGCTCGACGAGCCGACCACCTACCTCGATCTGCGTCACCAGCTGGAAGTGCTGCAACTGGTCGCCCGTCTGCGCGAGGAACGGCGGCTGACCGTGCTGATGGTGCTGCACGACCTCGACCTCGCCGCCCGTTTCGCACAGCGATTGGTGGCTCTGCGGGACGGACGCGTGGCGGCGGACGGGCCCCCGGACCAGGTGGTCACCTCTGAGCTGCTACGGCACGTCTTCGGCATCGAGGGCAGGGTGGGCCGAGATCCCGAGCATGGGTGGCCGGTCTGTTACCCCGACCGACCTATCCCACTTGAAACTGAAAACGGTTTTCATTACGGTTAGCTCCGATATCGCCTGATATCACGTCCGCTCAGCAAGGAGGAACCATGGAGCAGGTCTTCACCCCCATCTCCGACCAGTCCCACCTTCCGCACCTGTCCGCCACCCACTCCAACGCCCTCGTCGAGAACCCCTTCGACGACGAGCAGGAGTAGCGACTCCGCGGGCCCGTCCGGAGGCGACTCCGGACGGGCCCGTCCCCGTTCGATCGCCATCCTGCGCACCGGCTGATGAGGAGAAACGTGTCGCGGCCCCAACTCGCCCCCGGCGTCGAGATCGTCACGGTCGACGGTCACCCGCCCGCGGTCCGCACTTCTGATGGCGAGTTCCTGCGCGTCAACGCCCCTCCCGAGGCCACGGCGGAGATGCTGAGCCTGCTCGGCCCCGGCGGCGGTTCCGGCCATCCCGCGAGGCAGGAGACCGTACGACTGCTGGGCGCCTTCACCGACGCCGGATATCTCGCCGCGCCGCCGTCCTGGCCCTCGGACCACGCCGGCGTACTCGTGCTCGGTGACGAACGCCTGACCGCGCCCCTCACCGAGTTCCTGACGTCCGAGGGAGCGCGCCCCCGTCCCGCGGCACCCGGAGACGTAGCGGCGCTCGCCGACGCATCCGCATCCGGCCGGCAGGCCTCCGACGTCGCCGCGGTGGTCTGGTGCCTCGACCGTCCGGTCCCTCCAGGGCTGTGGAAGGACGCCGATCGGCTGCCCGCACAGGGCATCGCCTGGGCTCGCTGCCATCGTGAGGGCCGGCAGGCCTGGATCGAACCGATCGCCGCCGCCCCCGGCGACGTGCTGGCCACCCACGTGGCCGCCCGCCGCCTGGCCGCCACCCCGGCCCATCGCGAACTGGCCGCCTACTGGGCGGGAAACGTCGCCACCGGCCCGCATCCGGTCACCGGAGCCGCGGCCGCGGCCACCATCGCCGCGCTGATCGCCACCGACCTCGCCACCTGGGCCCGGCGCGACAGCGGAGGAGAGCACCTGCCCGATCGGCGCCGCCTGCGCAGGGTCGACCTGCGGGATCTGAAGGTCACCGAGCACTGCGTGCTCCCCGTCCCGCGTGTCGCCCCGATCGAAACGCACCGCGCATGACCCCTTCTCAGAGCATGGCAGTCATCACAGGTGACGGCGCGGTCCTGACCACCGACTACTGCCTGCCGGATGGGCCGGGCCCGTTTCCCTGCCTCCTGATCCGCACGCCGTACGACCGGCGCTCGCACGCCGCGGAGCTACGCGCATGGGCGCGACGGGGTTTCGCCGCCGTAGCCCAGGACGTACGCGGCCGGTACGGCTCCAGCGGGCAGTGGCACCCGTACGCCAACGAAGCCGAGGACGGCGCGGCCACGGTGCGGGAACTCCGGGGGCAGTCATGGTGCGACGGCAGAATCGTCGCCTGCGGGGCCTCCTACGCCGCCCACTGTGTCCTGGCCATAGCGCTGCACGCCGACCCCGCCGTCCGCCCCGACGCCGCGATCGCCGCCGTACCCGCGCTGGGTCTGGCGGAGACCGCACGGGAGAGGAACGGTGTGGAACGGCTGCTGGCGAGAGCCGGTTGGTGGGCCGCCCACGGTGACCGTCCGGACAGCGACCCGCCCGCGCTGGAGCGGCTCCTGTCCACTGACCCCGCCCTGCTCGACCACCTGCCCGTGCTGGATCTCCCCCGGCGGCTCGGGCGCCCGCTGCCCTCCTGGCAACGGCTCTGGGCCGCGCAGCGTTCAGGCGATCCCGCCGGAACGCTCGGCGACGGAGCGCAGGCTGAATCCGGAGCGATGCCCCTGCTCGCCGTGGGCGGAAGTCACGACCCGTTCGTCACCGACACGATGACGTTGTGGCGGGCTTGGGGCCGCCAAGGCGCCGGGGCCTCCCGGCTGTTACTCGGTCCTTGGGGTCACGCTCTCACCGCCGGCCCCAGCCGGACCGATGACGGCCCCGCCTTGGCGTTGGGACCGCTGTACGTGAGGTTCGCGCAGGCCGCGCTCAAGGGAACGTTGGTCGGGCGCCGCGGCGCTGTCGCCCTGGAGGGCACCGGCCAATGGCTGTCAGCCCACGAGCTGGACCGCACCACCACCCGTGTCCACATGGACGGCAACGGCGCCGGTCTGCGGGTGCTGCGAGGGACGGAGTTCGTCGCGGATCCCGAACGCCCGGTGCGTTCCGACCGCCTCGATGTGCCGGAGTACGGACTGCCCGACCGCTTCCTGGCCGTCGGCGAGCCACTGCCCACAGCGCTCGACCTGGCCGGGGAGGCCGAAGTCCGGATCCTGGCCGCGGCGGACACCGCCACCGCAGACTGGGCCGCTCGCCTGGTCGCTATCAGCTCCCGCGGCATCGCCGAGCCGCTGGCCACCGGCATCACGCGCGTACAGGCACGGGCCGAGGCGCGCGCCCTGGTCAACATCTCTCTCGGTCCGCTGTCCAAACGCCTGCTGGCGGGAGTCCGGCTGCGGCTGGAGGTCGCGGGGCATCACTTCCCCGCCCACGCCCGCAATCCGCACACCGGGTTCGACCCGCTCCGCACCACCGTCCTGTGGCCCTCCCGGCGCACCGTCATCCCGGAGGGCAGCCACGTGGTGCTGAGGACTCTCGACCGGGCCGCCACGATCAGAACCGTCGACCCGGCAGAGGAGATCACCACGTGACCGCGCGCCGTCTTGCCACCACCCCCGCCCAGCCGCTTTCGGTGGACGCGCTGGTCGACCCGGTCTGCGGGCTGATCCGGTCGGTTGCCCCCGTCGCCCACCCTCAGGGAACCCCGGCCCGCTATGTGGCGATGACCGCCGAAGTCAGCGACGCCCGCAGGTTCGGGGCCTGGCCCGCCGACCGTGTCGCCCTGGGCACCACCTTCGGCGATCCCGAAGGAGCCCGCGTCGCCGCCATCGCGGAGGCTGTGGAGCGCTACTGCGGCAACCGGCTCCCGCCACCGGGCGAAACGGGCGCTCCGCTGCGGGCCACCGCGGGCGACCTCGCCGGGCACAACCATCTCTCCCCGGCCGAGCTACCCGCCTACGCCGGCTGGCAATACGACCGGCCCGGCTTTCCGTACCGGCGGTTCACAGACGCCACCGAGGCACTGTGGACACAGGGCGTCGAGCAGCTACTCGGTGGCGGTGAGCGCGAGTGCCTGGCACCCGTGGCGCTGACCCATCTCAACTGGCGGCAGGGCGATCTCACGTCCCTGCCGCGTACCCACCACCTGAACTACACGGGTATAGCGACCGGCGCCGGCCTCGCCGACGCCGTCGAACGTGCCCTGCTGGAAGTCGTGGAACGCGACGCCCTTGAAGTGTGGTGGCATCTGGGCGGCCCCACGCGGGGCGTCGAGGTGGACAGCATCCCGGGACTGTCGGCCGACCTCGCGGGATCGCCGCTGCGGACCTGGGTGGTGGAGATGCCGAATGAGTTCGCCCCCGCCATGGCCGCCCTGGTGTACGACGCCGATCGCGACCTCTACGCGGCCGGGTTCGCCTGCCGGTACGACCCGGCGGAAGCCGCCAGGAAGGCCGTCCTGGAGGCCGTGCACACGTGGGTGTTCACCCAGGGCCTCACCGACCCCGGTGGGTGGGTGTTCCAGGCGATCGACGCCGGGATACTCGCGAAGGGCCTGTACCTGCACCACCGGGCGGATCGTCGTTACCTCGACGACGCCGGAGACGACTTCGCCCGGGTACGCGACCTGGGCGCCCACGTCCAGGTCTGGCTCGACGCCCGGCTGGCCCCATTGGCACGGCGGTTCACGCATCCCGCGCAGACCGTCGCGATCGACCAGGTCGTGGCCGGTTCGCCGGAACGGCTCCGTGAACGTCTCGTCTCTGGCGGCCACCGTGTCGTCGCCGTCGACCTGACCACACCCGATGTGGCCGAGACCCCGCTGCGCGTGGCTCGTGTCCTGGTCACCGGCCTGGTGCCCAACGCCCCCGCCGCGTTCGCCTACTACGGCTGCCCACGTTTCTCGCAGGTGGCACTCGTCCACGAGTGGCGTGCCACCGCCCCGACCGGGCCCGGCGACTTCACCCTCGCCCCGCCTCCACACATGTAAGGGGTGTTCGAGCATGACCACCACATTCACCGACCGGCTGGTCGCCGAAGCGATCACCGAGGCCAGATCCATCCGGCCGGTCGGCCCGCACAGCCCAGCGGGCCCAGCGAGACAACGCTGGACCGGCGAGCCGGCCGATCTTGCGGCCGGGGAGGGCGACATCGACCTCGGGCGCCTGCTGAGGTTCTCGTTCAAGGCCGGACCCGTCGGACTCAAGCCCGCGCCGTTCCACTCCGGCGTCCGCGATCGGGACGGCGTGGCCGCGACACGGCTGCGCCCGGTGGCTTCCGCGGGCGGGCTCCATCCGGTCAACGCTCATCTGCTGGTCGGTCCCGGGTGTTCGGTGCCGCCAGGGCTCTATGCCTACGATCCGCTTGACCATCGGGTCTGCCGACGAGGCCCCGCACCGGGGAAGGCGTCCCGTGGGATCGTCGTCGTGTTCACGGTCACCGTCCAGCGGACCGTCTCCCATTACGGCCACCGCGCCTGGCCCCTGCTGCTCCTGGACGCCGGACACGCGGTGGCCGCCCTCGCCATGGCCGCGGTCGCCCACGGACACCAAGCCCGGCCGACGTTGAACGCCGACGCGGCGACGCTGGCCGCCGCCGCCGGGCTGCCCACGCCCGACCAGTGGCAGGCCGTCTGGGCGCAGACCACCCCGCAACATCCGCTTGCCGCCGTGCACATCACGGCCCGCGCCCCGGGCGATGAGCCGGGCCAGGTCGACCCGCTCACCGCGTGGGCCGCCCAGCCGCCGGGGACGCCGCCGGAGGCGGGCCCCGCGCCAAGCCCGGAAGGACAGCGCGCCGGAGCCGTGCTTGCCGCCTTGTGCCGTACCACCGCCCCGGCCGTCTGGTGGCCCGCCGTACCCCCCTTCGATGGCGAGCTATCGGCACTGGCGCAGGCCATCGCCGACCGTCGCAGCGCGCCACCACCCCTGAGCGGACAGCCCGATGCCGTCAGCCTCGCCGCCGTGCTGTCCACGGCCGACCGCGCCACCCCGTATGGTCCGCCCTGGTACGCCGCTGTCGGCGCGCCCACTGGCCTGGTAACCGCCGAACCCGGGAAACCGGAGGAACTCCGCCTCGTCGCCAGTGGCGAGGCACGGCCCACGCTGGCCATGTGGGCGGCCGGGCAAGGCTGGATTTCGCACGCCGGAGCCGTCCTCCTGGCCGGGGGCGCCCCAGATTCGGCTTCCGCCGAGCGGATCCGCGTCGAGCATCTGGCCGCCGGTTACGCCGCCGCCTGCGCGGAGCTCACCGCGACCGCCGCCGGCCTGCGCACCCGGCCGATCGGCTCCTGGCAGGCCGCCGATCTGGGAGCCGCACTGGGCGGCCGGGCCGGACGACGATGGATCGTTCACGGTCTCGCGCTGGCTTCCCCTCTCCCTCTTTCTCTCTCCCGGAGCGACCGCCGATGATGCTGCACCCGGAGTTGCTGCGTGCCGCCGGTACCGCGCCGGCGGCGCTGGTGCGGGCCACCGCCCTGCTCACCGCTGTCACCGCCGCGCACATCGCGCAGGCCGCGCTGCTCGCCGTCGCCCTGGCCGACATCGCCCGTGGCCGAACCGACCGCCTGCCCGTCCTGCTCGTCGTGGTGGCCGCCGTGCTCCTGCTGCGCGCGATCCTGACGCGGTGGCAGCGACTGGCCGCCGCCGACGCCGGGGCGCGGATCCGGTCGGTCCTGCGTGACGAACTGCTCGTCCAGCTTGGCCGGCTCGGCCCCGCCCACAGCACCGCCGCCCGCGCCGGGGCCTTGCGCGCGACCGTGGTCGACGGTGCCGAAGGGGTCAACACGTACCTGTCGCGGTATCTGCCGCAGTTCGCCGTGGTGTGCCTGGTCACGCCGGTGCTTCTGACGTGGATCGCCACTATCCACGTATGGGCCGCCGCCGGCCTGGCCGCCGCCGTCGCGATGGCGCTTCTCGTGCCCCGGTTGTGGGATCGCGCACTGGCCAAGCGCGGCAAGGAACATTGGGACAGTTACGAGAACCTGGCCGCCGACTATCTGGAAGCGCTCCAGCAGATGCCCACCCTCCGTGCCACCGGAGCCGTTCACCGTAAGCGTCAGGGACTGGAAGGCCGATCACGCCAGTTGCATCGGGCCATCGTGGCCAAGCTCCGGGTTTCGCTGGTCGACACGGCCCTGACCGACCTCGCCATCCAGGGGGGCACGCTCTGCGCGGTCCTGCTGGCCGCTATCTCGGCTGCGACCGGCCGCGCCACCGGGGCGGAGTCCTATCTGTTGCTGATGCTCGCCGCCGAGTGCTTCAGGCCGTTGCGCGATCTGTCGAGGGAATGGCACGCCGGATACGTGGGGCTCTCCGCCGCCGACGGTATCGCCGCCCTGCGGACCGCGCGACCGTCGGTACCCGACACCGGCACCCTCGCGCCCACGTGGGCGTCGGCGCCCGCCCTGGCATTCGCCGACGTCCGCTTCTCCTACCCGGGCGCGAGCCGTCAGGCTCTTCGCGGCGTCGGTTTCGAGTGCCCAGCCGGCCGTACGACCGCCCTGGTCGGGCCGTCGGGTGCGGGCAAGTCCACGCTGCTGGCGCTCCTGCAACGCCTCCACGACCCCCAAGAGGGGTCGGTGTCGCTCGACGGCGTCGACATCCGTGACCTGTCGCTGGCAGCGCTGCGCCGTAGCATCGCGGTGGTCTCCCAGGAGACCTATCTCTTCGCCGCCTCCATCGCTGACAACCTGAGGCTGGCCGCCCCCGACGCCACCGACGGGCAACTCGCCGCCGCCTGTCGCGACGCGGGGATCCACGACGAGATCGCCGCGCTCCCCGATGGATACGCGACCGTCCTGGGAGAACGAGGCGCGACCCTGTCCGGCGGCCAGCGGCAGCGCCTGGCCCTGGCCCGCGCCCTGCTCTGCGACGCGCCGGTGCTGGTGCTGGACGAGGCCACCAGCGCGGTGGACGAAAGCCGGGAACAACAGATCACCCGGGCGCTGCGCCGCCTCGCGCACGGCAGAACCTGCCTGATCATCGCCCACCGGCTGGCCGCTGTCAGGGACGCCGACCGGATCGTGGTCCTGGACCATGGCCTGGTCGACGCCGTCGGCGACCACAGCACGCTGGCCGGCGCGGGCGGCACCTACACCGCACTGGCCACCGCGGACCTGCGCGACCAAAGCTGAGGACACGCATGAACGTCAACCTGCCGAACCGGCACGTCCTGCGGGGCCTGCTGCCCGCGCTACGGCCGCACCGCCGGATGGTCGCCCGCACGATCATCTCCTGCCTGATCGACCAGGCCGCCCTCGTCATCCTGATCACCTGGCTGGCCCACACCGTCGGACGGGCCGTCATCGACCACGCCGCGCCAGGACCTGCCACCGTCGGCGCGCTAGGCGGGCTGGTGCTGATCCGGGCCGTCGCCACGTGGCGGCAGATGGACCTGTCGCACGACCTGGCCTACCGGGTGCTCGCCGAGCTGCGGGTGCGCATCTACGACGGGCTCGCCCGCAGCGCCCCCGCTCGCATCGCCGGTCGCCGGAGCGGTGACCTTGCGGCGACCGCGATGAACGACATCGAGACGCTCGAGTTCTTCTACGCCCACACCATCGCTCAGCTGCTCGCCTCCGGCGTGGTCTTCGTCGCCGGTACGGCGGTGCTCGGCGTCATCGACCCCGGGCTGGCGCTCGCCGTCCTGCCCGCGGCCGCCGCCCTGATGGCGCATCCGCTGCTCGGCGACCGCGGCCGCACCCGGCGCGGGGAACACGTCCGCACCGCCACGGCACGGCTCTCGGCCGACGCCGTCGACACCGTGGACGGCATCCGCGAGCTACTCGCCCATAACGCCCTCGACCGCCGCCGCTGGCAACTCGCCGACGCCAGCCACCGGCTCGCCTCGGCACAGCGAGCCGAGGCCCGCCACGACGGCGCCTTCATGGCCGTGCAAGACATCCTCGTGGTGCTGGCCTTGATCGCCGTAGTGGCCGCCATCGGGACAGCCGGCGGCGATCCACCTGGCGCGTGGGCTCCGGCCGCGCTGGCCTTGGCCGTCTCGGTCCTGGCGCCGGTGGCCGCCGGCGCCGACTCCCTGCGCCAGGCCGGCAGCCTGCGTGCCGCCGCCGCGCGGGTGACGGCCGCGCTAGCCGCCCCGCCGACCGCGCCGTCCGCTCCTCACCCGGTTCCGCTTCCTGACGGCCCGGTCGGCGTACGGCTGCGCGACCTCCGCTTTTCCTACGGCCCCGCCCCGGTGCTGCGCGGCCTGCAACTCACCATTCCTCCGCGCGGCACCGTCGCCCTTGTCGGAGCGTCCGGAGCGGGAAAGACCACCGTTGCCCACCTCATGGCCCGCTTCTGGGACCCCACGGGAGGCGCCGTGGAGCTCACCACCACCGAGGGAGCCGTCGACCTGCGCGATCTCACCGACGACGACCTGCGGTCGGCCGTCGCGCTGGTCGGCCAGGACGCCTCCCTGTTCCACGGCACGCTCCGGGACAACCTGCGGCTGGCCGCGCCCGACGCCGACGACGACCTGCTGAACCGCGTGATCAGGCAATGCGGCATCGACCGGATCGCCGCCACCCTGCCCGAGGGCCTGGACAGCGTCGTCGGAGAACGTGGCGCCACGCTCTCCGGCGGTCAACGAGCCCGCGTCGCACTCGCCCGCGCCCTGCTCACGAACCCCCGGGTGCTGATCCTCGACGAAGCGACCGCACACGTGGACGCCGTCGGCGACGCTGAGCTCGCCGACCTGCTCGCCGGCCTGGACGCCACCACGATCGTCATCGCGCACCGTCCTGCCACCATCCGCCGCGCCCCCCACATCGCCGTCCTCGACAACGGCCGGGTGGTCGAGGACGGCACCTGGGACAGCCTCACGACTGTCGCGGACAGCGTCCTGAATCGGCTCGTGACCGGGGCCTCCCATCGCGAAGGTGGTTAGTCTTTCGTTCCCGTGACCCGTGGTGGGGCCGGCGCCGGTTCCATGGAGTCCGGGGGCGGAGAGTCCGCCGTTGGCGATCCGGGCTCTACGCCGGTCGCCAGCACGGGCCCGGATGCCGGGTGCGCCCGCGGCCACGACCGCGTCGCGCGCCTGCCGTACCGCGCCGCTGTCGGCCGGAGTGCTCAGGTCGCAGCGAGGGCCCTGAGCCTGAGTTCCTGGTTGGCGGCGAGGGCGAAGCTCTGGCCGGAGTCGCCAGGGTTGAAGATCTCGGCGCCCTTGACGAAGGCCTTCCAGAAGCATGCCACCAAGCTCCGAGACGGTGGCGGCACGCCGTTCCTGGCCCTTGCTCCGCAAGATCCTGGACTGTGCCGGCACCATCGAGATCATCGGAGTGGATGGCATCATCCCACCGGCGTGGACACCTCCGACGCCTTGGAAGAGGCACTCGCGCCCGCCGACCGCCTGCGTTCCGATGAACACCGGTCCGCCTCATGCCGTGGCATCCGCCCAGGCCACGGTCAAGCTTCCCTGGCGGACGTCGCCTGTCAGGCGTCCTTATGACGGCGAAGCGAGATGGGTAGGCGGAAGCGACGGGCGATCCAGACGATGGCCAGGTCGCACAAGGCCAGCCCCAGCGTGGTCGGGAGCAGGACCGCCCAGCCGCTGTCGCCTCCTTCGCCGATGCTCCAGAGGACTTTGAGCAGGGCCATGAGGTTGATAATCACTAGGCCCCAGCCTAGGGACCGGTGCCAGAATGCCAGGCACAGGGCGGTGAGGCTGGCGATGACGGCCAGCACGCCGAGCAGGTAGGCGGCCGACAGTTCGCCGATGCTGTGGATGAGCTCCTTCTCCATGTCGAGGAATGCCTGTACTTGGGGGTCGACGCGGGCCGGCGGCGGAAACCAGAACATGCTGGTGAACAGTGCCAGGAGCGTGATGACGATGCCTTTCCAGCTTCGCCGCCAGGCGAAGTAGGCCAGGGGGAGGACGAACAGCGGGCGGATGGGCGTAGGCCCAGTCGAGGAATTCCTGCAGCATGCCGCTCACCGGGCCCGGGCGGCATGGCCGGGAGTGGCGCGAGAGCAGCTCGGATCGTCAAGGTGGTCTGCGGAGGCGAGGGTGCGGGCGGCGCGCGGGCCGGCCCCGGTGATGGCGGTGGAGATCATGAAGTTTGTCTATTCTGTTCGGAACTATCCGAACAGAATAGAATTTGTTTGTGGCCGGTGTCGAGGAGTTCGTGGAGAGTGCCGGGCTGTACTTCGAGCGGTTGGGACTCAGTCGTACGGCAGGCCGGGTCGTTGGGGTGCTCCTGGTCGATCCAGACGATTCCGCCGATGCCCCGAGGCTCTGCGAACACCTCGGCGTGGCCAAGAGCAGTATGAGCGTCGCCCTCGGCCAGCTCGAACGGGGTGGACTCGTTGAGCGATTCCGTCCGCCCCGGGGGCGTCGCGATCACTACCGGCTTACCGAAGACGTCTTCGGTCGTGCGTTCCGGGCGAAGATGGCAGAATTCACCGCGTTCGCGCAGCTCGCCGAGCAGGGGCTGGTGGTAGTTGGCGACAACCCCAAGCGCCGGGCCAGGCTGGAACTGATGCGCGACATGTACGGCTTCATGGGCCGTGAGTTCCCCAAGCTCCTCGACCGATGGGATCAAGAGCACAACTGACGACCGCGGTCAGTCGTCTCTCGTAGACTCCGCACCGCGCCGACGTCCGCGCGGCGTCCACGCAGGTGAGGAGCGCGGCGCGGCCGGACCCGGGCCACCGCCGGTGACGGTGACGACCAGGCCCGGTGGTGAAGCCGTCGGGTCTCATGAAGACGACGGTGGGCTGCGAGGTGACGCCCTTCTCGTGGAGAACTGGAGGATGGAGCCGGTGCGCTGGAGGAACTCCTTCATCGCCCAGAACCGGAGCACCAGCGCGGCGTCACCGTCCAGGGTTCTGGCCGTGCACTTCAACGACGCCGGGACGGTGTCACGACCTTACGATGCGATGAGGAAACCGCAGGTATCCAGATGGTCGTTGGTACGGTATCGACGGGTGTGCCGGGGCCGACTGACCGGCGGCCGTGTCGTCGACCCCGAAAGGTCTCGCGGATGCGCGCTCGTGATCTGCTCGTCGACTTCCCCATCGTCACGTTGGACACGCCGGTGATCGAAGCGGCCCGGCTGCTGGCCGACCAGGACTTGCCCGGATTGATCGTGGTCGACGAGCGCGGGCTGCCGTCCAGCATCCTGCCCGGCACCCAGGTGTTGCGGCTGGCCGTACCGGGCTATTGCCAGGATGATCCGGCGCTCGCGCGCGTGATCGACGAGGCGCACGCCGACCAGTTCTTGCAGGCGCTGGCCGACCGCACGGTCCAGTCGGCGCTGCCGAAGGCGGAGCGTGAGCTGCCCATCACCGACCCGGACGCCACCGTGCTGGAACTGGCGGCGCTGATGGCGCGCACGCACAGTCCGCTGGTCGCGGTGGTCGAGGATGATCGCCTGCTCGGTGCGGTCACGCTCCAGGCGCTGCTGGATCGGGCGCTCGCTTCGTGACTGCGCCATCTGTAAGCGGCACGAGGCTCGCTGTCCCGTCCTTACGATCATTGATACGTTGTCTACAGGTGTGCCGGGAAGTCTGGTCGGCGGTTCCACAGTCGATCGCTAAGGACGTCCATGAGCACGCGTGATCAGCTTGGCGTCGTTGCCGCATGACGCTCACGGCGTGGATCTCGGTGGCGGTGTTCCTGTGCGCGTATACGCTGATCGCCACCGAGAAGATCCACCGAGTGGCCGCCGCCCTGGGCGGGGCGGGGATCATGCTGATGATCCACGCCACCAACGCCGAGACCGCGTTCTTCTCGGAGTCGACCGGGATCGACTGGAACGTCATCTTCCTGCTGCTCGGCATGATGATCATCGTCGGGGTGCTGAAACAGACCGGTATCTTCGAGTACCTGGCGATCTGGGCGGCCAAGCGGGCCAAAGGCCGTCCCTATCGCCTCATGGTGCTGCTGGTCGTCATCACCGCATGTGCGTCCGCTCTGCTGGACAACGTCACGACGGTGCTACTGATCGCGCCGGTGACGTTCCTGGTGTGTGAACGGCTGGCGTTGCCGGTCGCGCCGTTCCTGATCGCCGAGGCCATGGCGTCCAACATCGGCGGCGCCTCCACACTGGTGGGCGATCCGCCGAACATCATCATCGCCAGCCGGGCGGGGCTGTCGTTCAACGACTTCCTCATCCACATGGCACCCCTGGTCGTGGTGCTCATGGCGGTCTTCATCGGGTTGTGCCGCATTTTGTTCAGGAAGTCCTTCGTCTACGACCCCGAGCGGGCCGCCGAGATCATGACGTTGAACGAGCGGGAGGCCATCAAGGACCGGCGGCTGCTGTGGCAGTCGCTGCTGGTGCTGGTGGTGGTGATGTCCGCCTTCGTCCTGCACCCGGTGCTGCACTACGAACCGTCCGTGGTCGCGGTGCTCGGCGCCGGCATTCTTGTGGCCGCCACCAAGGTCACCACCGAGGAAGCGATCAGCGAGGTCGAGTGGCCCACACTGGTGTTCTTCGCCGGGTTGTTCGTGATGGTCGGCGCGCTGGTGAACACGGGTGTCATCGGTCAGATCTCCCAGGCCGCCACCGAGGCGACCCAAGGACAGCTCGGCCTGACCACCATGGGCCTGCTGTGGGCGTCGGCAGGTTTGTCGGCGATCGTGGACAACATCCCGTACGTGGCCACGATGAGCCCCATCGTGGCGGAACTCGTGGCCGCCAACGGCGGGAACGACTCGGCTCAGGTGCTGTGGTGGGCGCTGGCCTTCGGCGCCGATCTCGGCGGCAACGCCACCGCGGTCGGAGCGGCGGCCAACGTGGTCGTCCTGGGCATCGCCGCCCGCAACGGCACGCCGATCAGTTTCTGGCAGTTCACGAAATACGGGCTGGTGGTCACGGTCGTGACCGTCGCGCTGTGTGTGCCGTATCTGTGGCTGCGCTACCTATGAGCGCTCATCAGCCGATGCGGCGTCATAGGGGCGTAAGGATGCCGTCAGGGTCGTGTAGAGACGCTGGCCGCGGGGGTGCTGCTACGGTATAGCGCGGTGCGCCGGGAAGCCTGGTCGGCAAACGTCACAGTCATACGAGACGCGGAGGCGTGCTGATGGGCACCTTGTTGACGGCGTTCGCCGTCGTCCTGCTGGTCGCGGTGCTGCTGTCCAGCCTGGCCCATCGGACGATCTTGTCGACGGCCGCGTTGTTCCTGGTGGCCGGGTTCGTGCTCGGCGACGGCGTGCTGGGCGTGGTCTCGCTGCGGGCGGGTGAGCCGCTGGTCGGCACGCTGGCGGAGCTGGCGTTGTTCGCGGTGCTGTTCAGCGACGGCATGCGGGTCGGGTGGCAGGATTTGCGCGGCGCGTGGCGGCTGCCCGGCCGGGCGCTCGGCTGGGGGCTGCCGCTCACCTTGATCATCACCGCGTTGCTGGCGCACTATCTGGTCGGTCTGGGCTGGATCGAGTCGCTGCTGATCGGCGCGATCCTGGCGCCGACGGATCCGGTGTTCGCGGCCGCGCTGGTCGGCAATGAGAAGGTGCCGCCCCGGCTACGACAGTTGCTCAACGTCGAATCGGGCGTGAACGACGGGCTGGCGCTGCCGTTCGTCATGCTCTTCCTGGCCGTCGCGGCCGGATCCGATGACCTGCACCTCGGCGCGCTCGGCGCGGAGCTCGGGATCGGCGTGGTGATCGGCGTGGCGGTGCCGTGGCTGGCCATCAAGCTGGAGCAGACGCGCTGGTTCTCGGCCTCCACGCAGTACGAGCCGCTCAACGCGCTCGCGATCGGGCTGCTGGTGCTGGCCCTGGGCAAGGCCACGCATGGGAATTTGTTCCTGGCCGCGTTCGCCGCCGGGATCACGGTGGCGACCTTCGGCGCGCGCCAGCGTGAGTCGTTCGAGCACTTCGGCGAGCTGATCGCGGAACTGTTCAAGCTGGCCGCGTTGCTGGTCTTCGGCGCGCTCATCACGCCCGCGCTGCTGGGCGCGGTCGGCTGGCAGGGCTGGGTCTTCGCCGTCCTGGCGCTGGTCGCCGCGCGGCCGGTGGCGATCTGGGTGTCGTTCCTCGGATCCGGGCTGACGATGCGGGAGCAGGCGGCGGTGGCCTGGTTCGGGCCGAAGGGGTTCGCCTCGGTGGTCTACGGCCTGATCGTGCTCGCCTCCGGCATCGCCGCAGCCCAGGAGGTCTTTCAGCTGGTTGCGGTCACCATCGTGCTCTCGATCCTGGTGCACTCGTCCACTGACATCGTCGTCGCCCGCGGCTTCGACGACGAGCGCGACGTGCCCGCCTGGTTCGGCATCGTCCGCCGCATGCGGGGACGCAAGGACATCGCGGATGGGAAGGACCATCGTGGCTGACATACACAGTGACCCGGTCGTGGTGGTCGGCATGGGTCGCTTCGGCAGCGCGCTGGCGCTGGAGCTGGTCCGGCGGGGCACCGATGTGCTGGCCATCGACCGCCGTCCCAAGGTGGTGCAGAGCCTGGCCGGGCAGTTCACGCACATCGCCGTCGCGGACTCCACTGACCTCGACGCCCTGCGCCAGTTAGATGTCGCCGACTTCTACCGCGCGGTCGTGGCCATCGGCGGCGACCTGGAGGCGTCGATCCTCACCGCGGCCCTGCTGACAGAGCTGGAGGTCGACGACATCTGGGCCAAGGCGGTTAGCCGCCAGCACGCCCAGATCCTGACCCGAGTCGGCGTCCACCACGTGGTCTCGCCCGAACACGACATGGGCGAACGAGTGGCGCACCTGGTAAGCGGCCGGATGCTCGACTACATGCAGGTGGACGACAACTTCGCGATGGCCAAGACGCGACCTCCCAAGGACTACACCGGCCTCCCGCTGGGCCGCTCCAACCTGCGACGCAAGTACGGCGTCACCGTCGTCGCGGTCAAGAGCGAGGGCGAGGAGTTCACCTACGCCACCGCCGACACCGAGCTCACCTACAGCGACATCATCATCGTCTCCGGCACCACCCAGAACGTCGAACGCTTCACCGACCTGCCCTGACCGCCAAGGTATTGCGCCAAAGGCTGCCGCAGGCGGAGGTTTCGGTCGATAGTGGGGTCATGATGGACGTTGTCCCCCGGCCTCCGGACGGCCGGGCAATCATCGGATGCGGCATGGAGCAGTTCCACCACCCCCGCCCCGTATGCACAGGACGTCGGCCGACCGTCCAGCGGGAATGGCTGATGGCAGGTCTCACCGGACGGGTGCTGGAGTTCGGGGCAGGAGACGGCGTCAAACTCACCTGCTATCCGCCGGACCTCGATGAGATCATCGTGGTCGAGCCGGATGGATTCCTGCGCTCCACGGCTCAGCAGGTGGCTGACACCCTCCCCACCCCGATTCGCATCGTCGAGGGCGATCCCGCCCAGGTCCCGCTGCCGGACGGCTCATGCGATGCCGTGATCTGCTCGCTGGTGCTCTGCTGCGCCCCCTTGCGGGCGACACTCGCCGAGGTGCGCCGGGTCCTTCGACCCGGGGGAGAGCTGCGCTTTTACGAACATGTGCGATCCGCCCGCCGGCCGCTCGCCCTGACCGAGACGCTCATCACGCCCTTGTGGTCTCGCGCCTGCGGCGGCTGCCACCCCGCCCGCGACCCGGTCGCCGCCATCCGTGCGGCGGGGTTCGGCATCGGCCGGCTCGACCGTTTCACGTTCAGCCGGTTCAGCCACGTGTTCGGCATCGCCCGTCCGGGCTGACCCCGGACGATCGGGCATCAGCCCGTCTGGCGCGCCGGATCCGGCGCTGTTAACGTCGATGGTGGAGCGCCGGGAAGCCTGGTCGGCAACGTCATATCGGACCGGCTTCAGGGAGGCGCCCATGCCGGGCAGTCCCGCCGTACTCGTCAGCGGCCTCACCAAATCCTTCGGCGCCGTCACTGCCCTGGACGGCCTCGACCTGTCCGTGGCCGAAGGTGAAGTGCACGGCTTCCTCGGCCCCAACGGCGCGGGAAAGACCACCACTCTGCGCGTCCTGCTCGGCCTGCTGCGGGCCGACTCCGGCCACGCCGAAGTGCTGGGCGGCCACCCCTGGCACGACGCGGTCGAGTTGCACAGGCGGCTGGCCTACGTGCCCGGCGACGTCGTCCTGTGGCCGAACCTGTCCGGCGGCGAGGCCATCGATCTGCTCGGACGGCTGCGCGGCGGGCTCGACCGTGGGCGCAAGCAGTACCTGCTGGAGCGCTTCGACCTTGACCCGACGAAGAAGGGCCGCGCCTACTCCAAGGGCAACCGGCAGAAAGTCGCCCTCATCTCCGCACTCGCCTCGAACGTCGAACTGCTACTGCTGGACGAGCCCACCGCCGGGCTCGACCCGCTGATGGAGGCCGCCTTCCGCGAGTGTGTGGCCGAGGAGCGCGGCAACGGCCGCACGGTCCTGCTGTCCAGCCACATCCTGTCCGAGGTCGAAGCGCTCTGCGACCGGGTGAGCATCATCCGCGCCGGCCGCATCGTGGAAAGCGGCACCCTGGCCCAGTTGCGGCACCTGACGCGGACCACCGTCACCGCCGACCTCGACCGCGTCCCCGGGAACCTGCCCGGTGTGCACAACCTGGCCGTCGACGGCTCAAGGATCATCTTCGAGATCGAGCCCGACCGGCTGCGTGAGGTGCTGCCGCTGCTCACCGCCGCGGGCGTGCGCGACCTGACCTGCCACCCGGCCACCCTGGAGGAGCTGTTCCTGCGCCACTACCAGGCCTCCCCATGACGGGCACCTTCTCCCTGGTACGGCTGGCGCTGCGCCGTGACCGCCTCGCGCTCGCGGTGTGGATCCTGCTCATCGTCGGCGCCGTCGCGGGCACCGCCTCGGCGATCGCGGAGCTGTATCCCGGCATGGCGCAGCGGGTCGCCCTGGGCGTCACCATCGGTTCCACCCCGGCCCTGCAGGCGATCACCGGCCCGGTCTACGACCCGGCCTCGGTCGGCGGGCTGACCGCCTGGCGGGCCACCACGATCACCACCATCCTGACCGCGCTGATGAACCTGCTGCTCATCACCCGGCACACCCGCGCGGAAGAGGAGAGCGGCCGGGCCGAACTTCTCGGCGCCTGCGCCATCGGCCGGCACGCCTTCATGACCTCCGCGCTCCTCGTGGCGGCAGGCACGAACCTGCTCATCGGCCTGCTGCTCACGGCCGCGTTGGCCGGCCAGGGACTGCCCGCCCCCGGCGCGCTCGCCTTCGGGCTCGCCATCGCCTGCACCGGGTGGCTGTTCGCCGCGCTGGCCGCGCTCACGGCGCAACTGACCGAGCACGCCCGCACCGCCAACGGCCTCGCCCTCCTGGTGCTCGGCCTGGCGTTCCTGCTGCGCGCCGCGGGCGATGCCGCGCGGATCGACGCGCTGTCGTGGGCTTCTCCGCTCGGCTGGGCGCAGCGGGTGCGGGCCTTCGCCGACGAGCGCTGGTGGGTCCTCGCCCTGGCCGTCCTGACCGCGTTCACGCTGGTCGTCCTCGCCGCGGCACTGGCCCGGCGCCGAGACCTGGGCGCCGGAGTACTGCGGCCCCGGCACGGCCCTGCCGACGCGCCGCCGTATCTGGGCGGCGCGCTGGGCCTGGCCTGGCGGCTGCATCGTGGCGGTGTGCTCGCCTGGGCCGCGGGCTTCGCCGTCATGGGGACGCTGTTCGGGACCCTGGCGGACAGCGCCGGGCAGATCGTGCGCGACAACCCGCAGCTCGCCGCCATCCTGGACCAGCTGGGTGGCGAGGGAGCGCTGACCGACACCTTCCTGGCCACCGTGCTGGGCGTGATGGGCCTGGTCGCGGGCGGCTTCGCCGTCCAGGCGGTGCTGCGGCTCCAGGCCGAGGAGAGCGCGCTGCGCGCCGAACCGGTGCTGGCCGCGGCCGTCTCGCGCACCAGTTGGACGCTCGCTCACCTGGTCATGGCCTTCGGCGGCGCCGCGGTGATCCTCACCGCCGGCGGGCTTGCCGTCGGACTGGCCCACGGTCTGCGCACCGGCGACGCGGGACGGCAGATGCTCCGGCTGGCAGGGGCGGCGTGGGTCCAGGTGCCCGCGGTCTGGGTGACGGCCGCTCTGGCCATGCTGCTGTACGGCGTGCTTCCCCGGCTGACCGCACTCGCCTGGGCGGCGCTGGCCGGCTTCGCTCTGCTCGGACAGCTGGGCGAGGTCCTCCAACTGCCCGATGCGTTGCGGAACCTGTCGCCCTACGCGCACCTGCCGCAGGCCCCGGGCGGCGAGGTGATCGCGGGCCCGCTCCTTTGGCTCGCCACCGTCGCCCTGGCCTGCGCAGGGGCCGGGCTCCTCACCTTCCGGCGGCGTGATCTGACCGGCAACTGAGATGGGGGTAGAGGGATGAATCTGATCCGTCTGCTGGAGATCGACGCTCAGATGGTCGATCGTGTGGGAGGCAAGGCCGCCGGGCTCGGAGAGATGATCAAGGCGGGTGAGCGCGTCCCGGACGGCTTTCTGTCTCACGGTCGAGTCGTACAGGTCCGGAGATCTTCCTGAGGCCGAGCTGCTCGATGCCTACGAGCGGCTCGGCGGGGGCCGCGTGGCCGTTCGTTCCAGCGCCACCGCCGAGGACCTGCCGGACGCCAGTTTCGCCGGTCAGCAGGACACCTATCTGAACGTCGAGGGCACCGGGCCGCTGCTCGACGCCGTCCGGCGGTGCTGGGACTCCCTGCATACCGAGCGTGCCGTCGCCTATCGCGCGGTGGCGGGCATCGACGAGGCCGCCATGGCCGTGGTGGTTCAGCGCATGATCGACCCCGCGGTCGCCGGTGTGCTGTTCACCGCCAACCCGATCACCGGCTGCCGCACCCAGATGGTCGTCGACGCAGCCCCCGGTCTGGGTACCGCGATCGTCGACGGCACGGTCGTACCCGACCATTACCTGCTCGACCATGACACGACGGCCATCCCGGCCGAGTCGGGATGCCTCTCCGCACACCAGCTGGAACGACTGCGGGAGGCCGGGCGGCGGCTGCAGAAGCACTTCGGCTCGCCGCAGGACATCGAGTGGGCGATCGACGGTGACGACACGCTGTGGCTGCTGCAGTCCCGGCCGGTCACCACTCTGTTCCCGGCCCCGCCCGACACCGGCGACACGCGGCTCTACCTGGAGTTCGGCCACATCCAGGGCATGCTCAGGCCGACGACTCCGATGGGGGTGTCGATGCTCAAAACCGGCGCGGGCATGTGGTTCAAGGGCGCCGGCGCCACCGTCGACCCGCGCGATCCGATGCCCCGGATGGTCCCCATCGGCGGGCGGCTGTACTTCGACCTCACCGACTTCGTGCGCAACAAGGCCATGCGCAACCGGCTCGGCGTCTCCCTGGAGGTGTACGGTCCCCGGGTCCAGGGCGCCGTCCTGCGCATGCTGGACGATCCGCGGTTCGCGCCGCGGCGCGGCCTGCCGTTCCGTGTACGAAGCGCCTTGAGGATCACGGTACGGCTGGCGCCCGGCGCGATCACCGGTATCGTCCGAAGCCTGGCCCGGCCGGGCGCCGCGAGGGCCCGGGCCTATCGCGGCGTCCGGGAGATCAGCCGCCTGACGCGACCGCCGGCCGAGCCCGCCACCAGCGCGCAGCGGCTGCGCTGGGTGATCGAGGACTCTCACAAGGCCGTGATGACGCCCGACATGATGGGCATCGTGTGGCCGCTGATGGCCGGAATCCTGGCAGGCACCGCCCCCGCCGGGCTGCTCGAAGGCGTCGCCTCGCCCGGCGAACTGGACACCGTCCTGGGCGGCATGCCGTACAACGTGACCACCGAGATGGACCTGGCCCTGTGGAACCTGTCGGTGAAGGCGCGCAAGCACCGAGAGCTGTTCCTCGACACCCCGCCGGAAGAACTGGCCGCGCGTTTCCGTGCCGGTGATCTGCCGGACATCGGGATGTCCGGCTTCCTGAAGAAGTACGGCATGCGCGCCGCCGCCGAGATCGACGTCGGCATGCCCCGCTGGGAGGAGGAACCGGCCCCGTTGTTCGCCACGATCGCCAACTACCTTCGCGTCGAGGACCCTGAGCAGGCGCCCGACCGGCGCTTCGACCAGGCGGCGCGGAAGGCGGAAGCCACGCTTGAGGTGCTGGCTCGGCGAGCGCGGCGCAACAGGCCGGTGCGCGGCCGGCTGGCGACGTTTCTCATGCGTCGCTCGCGCGAACTGACCGGGCTCCGGGAGATCGGGAAGTTCGCCTGGCTGCCGGCGCTCCAGGCGGCACGCCGGCAGCTTCTGCTGATCGGCGACGACCTGGTCGCTCGCGGGCTGCTGGAGCGTGCCGACGACATCATGTTCCTCGACCTGTCCGAGGCCGGCGCCGCCGTACACGAAGGAGCGGACCAGCGCGGCCTGACCGCGAGACGCCGCGCCGAGTACACGCGGGAACTGCGGCGGCACGCCGTCCCCGGCGCGTTGCTGTCGGACGGGACCGACGTGGAGACGCTCGTTCCGCACGGGCCGGCGGAGGAGGGCGTGCTGACCGGCATGGCCGGCGCCGCGGGCAGGGCCACCGGCAGGGCACGGGTGATCCGCGACCCGGCGGGCGCGCACATCGAACCCGGCGAGATCCTCGTGGCCCCCACCACCGACCCCGGCTGGACCCCGCTGTTCATGACCACGGCCGGTCTGGTCACCGAGACCGGATCCCCGGTGGCGCACGGCCCCACCGTGGCCCGGGAGTACGGCATCCCCGCCGTCATCTGCGTCCGCAACGCCACGCACGAGATCAGGACCGGGCAGCTGATCACGATCGACGGGAGCGCCGGCACGGTGAAGGTGGAGGAGAGCTGACAGGCTCAGGGCCGGCCCTTTCGGGGACGGATCACACCTGGCTCAGGTGGTGGCTCCGGCGCCGCAAGCGGCGACCACCGGTCTGGCCGCCGGGCGGGCCTCTCATGGCAGGTCGGGCCAGCCGAGCGGATGCACCGTATCGGCCGGCGGCTCACCCGCGGCCGCGTTGAACGCGGCCACCGCGGAGATGAGCGCCTGTCGCTGATCCGGCCTCATCCGGGAGACGATCGAGGAGATCTCCGCCCGCCGGCGCGCGGTGACCTCATCGACCAGGCGGCGCCCTTCCGGTGTCAGACGCATCAGGCTCTCCCTGCGGTTGTCAGGGTTGACCTCGCGCACCACCAGGCCGTTACTGGCCAGGCGGTCGGCCATCCGCATGGCCGTGGACGAGTTCACATCGAGCAACTCCGCCATGGTGACGAGCTTCGTCTCGCCATGGCCCGCCAGCACCACGAGCATGCGGAACTGCGGGAGCGTGACCTTGTCCTCGACCGAAGCCAGCGACCTGGCCGCGATCGCGACAAGGGTCCGCGAACCGGTGAGCACGGCCGCGCTCACCGCATCGACGTCCTCTCCAGCGGGCAGCTCAGTCATGGGTACCGTTTTACCGCGCTGAAGCTTAGGCCACCCGCGTGTGCCCGTGCCGCCGTCAGTCCTTGGGTGAGTACGGCCAGCCCCATGGAGCCGCAGAAGGGCTCGGAAAGAGTCGGTTCCATGATTCAGTCCCGTAGCCTTCGCAGGAGCAGCATCGCCGCGTCATCCGGCAGTGGACCGCCCGCATGCTCCAGCAAGTCCTCCCGCAGGGTGTCCAGCGCATGCTGAGAGTCCGCCTCACTCAGCAGCGAAGCCCGTTCGACGAGCGGATAGAAGGCGCCGGTCCGGTCGCGGGTCTCGATGACGCCGTCGGTGTAGAGGAGGATCCGATCCCCTTGCCGGAACGGGATCCGATACGGCTTCGGAACGGCGGACGCCAGCGCGGCGAGGCCGAGAGGCAGCCCTTCCTCCGGGGGTTCCATCAGGCAGACACCGCCTTCACGGGTGAGCAGGAGCGGGGCGGGATGGCCGCAGTTGAGCACAACGAGCTCGCCGTCCCGAAGCTCGGCCAGGATCGCTGTCACGAACGATTCGTCACCAAGGCGCCGGGTGAGGGACGCTTCGAGCCGCTCGCTCACCCCGAGCAGGTCGTCTTCGTCGTAGGCCGCCTCGCGGAAGGCGCCGAGCACCCAGGCGGCGGTCTCGACCGCATCCAAGCCCTTACCCTGAACGTCACCGATGAGCAGCCGGACGCCGCTCGGCGTGGTGACGACCTCGTAGAGATCGCCGCCGATCTGGGCCTCGGCCGCGGCGGAGGTATAGGAGAGCGCTATCTGCAGATCCGCCGCCCGGCGCGGCACAGGCCGCAGCAGAACCCGCTGTGCCGCCTCGGCGACCAGCCGGACATTGGCCAGTTCCCGCTCGCGACGCAGCCGGAGCGCGCTGGCCAGCATGCTTGCGCCGGTGACACCGATGATGGTGACGATGGTGAGATTGTTCTGCCACCGAAACAGCGAGCCGTTGTAGTACGCCAGCGGCAGGCAGATGGCCAGAGCGATCACTCCCGCCACCGCGGTCCTTCTGACACTTCCCGACACGCAGGCGAACGTGGGCCCGAGGGTGAGCAAGGGAAGAAAACCAAGGCTCCGCCCAGCCAGAAGATCAACAGAGGCGACCGCCGCCATTGCCGCGAACGGCAGGCCGCGAAGGACCGTCTGCGACCTCATACCGTGACTTCGCGGCATTCCGCTCCTCGCTGTCAATGATCAGGTGTCCTCGAACTCCGACATCGCATCATCGATCGAGGCCCGAGTCCGCAGTCCGGCCGCCCGAAGCACGAGCATGATCGTTGGCGCCCGGGACATCCCCCACGAAGTCTGGCTCTGGAGCTTGGCCGGCCGTGGACGCGAGCGAGGGCGGCATCGAGGACCTCCGGGGGGGGGTGGGCATGACCGTGCCATGCCGACCAGACTTCCCGGCTCACCTTTTCCGAGGCTAGCAGATTGTTGCCCTATGCAAGGATCAAGATGGTGATGACAGAGCTCGACCCATCGATCACACTGACGGCCCGGTACGGTCGCCACCATCGTGCTCGGCGAGGTAGTGCTCGCGCCAGCCGTCGATGAGCGGGATCAGTTCGGCTGCCATGTAGGTGTAGAAATCTCGCATCTCGTGAAGCCGTCGGCCGGCGACGCTGTCTTCTCCCGCGGCATCGAGCCCTTCCCGGGCGGCCTCGCTCATGGTGGCCACGATGGCGTTCTGCTGGGACATGAGCCGTGCCCACGCGCCCGGGCGGAAACGGTAGTGATCGCGGCGGCTGCCCGGCGCCGGGACACGTTCGATCAGGCCGACCGGGAGCAACTGCTTGACCGCGGTGGAGACCGCCCCGGAGCTGATCGACAACTCGTCGCACAAGTCCGCCGCGGTCATGGTCTCCTGCTGCGTGTAGAGCAGTGCGGTCATGACCCGGGCGGTCGAGCGCTGCATGCCGCCTTGCGACAGGGTGAGCGCAAGCCTTTCGGCCGCCTCGCGCAGCCGTTCATTCCCATCCATCCGTCAATGCTACTAGGTGCTCTGAATATTTACAGATCTCTGAAAGTTGTATACATTGAGGTGGACCGGGAAACGGAGAAGCTATGGAAATCGGCCTGAGTGACCAGGGATGGAAGCGTCACGCCAACCCGTGGAGCGTATGGACAAGGTTCGCCGCGATCCCGCTCATGATTCTCGCGATCTGGAGCAGGGAGTGGATCGGCTGGTGGAGCCTGCTTCCCATCGGACTGGTCGTGGTCTGGCTGTTCGTCAACCCTTACGCGTTCCCGGCGGTCACCACGCCCACCAGCTGGTCGTCCAAAGGGATCTACGGGGAACAACTCTGGCTGCAGCACAAGTCGCTCGTCTCGGCCGATCACCGCAAGATCTTGCGACTGCTCATCGCGGCCGGGTCGGCGGGCTTCGCACTGATCGGCTACGGGCTGGTCGTGCTCGACGTCTGGCCGACGGTCTTCGGCGCGACGCTCACGGTCATCGCCCAGCTCTGGCGGATCGACAGAATGGGGCTGCTGTACGAAGAGCGGAAGCATGCCCGGGAGGGCGCGCCGCCCCTGGGAGGGTGAGCTTTCGTCGACCTCCGCGGCAACATTGAATGTATCGAGCCTTCAGAGATTCATGAAACTTTGCTAGATTGATGGAGTATCGGACCTCGGCGAGGTCGCGATGGTGTGCCGGGAAGCCTGGTCGGCGATGTCTCATCGGCGTCGGCGGAAAGTGACCGGCTATGACCCTGCTCAGCCGTTTGTACGGCGTTCGCCCCGCGCTGCGGCACCACGTGCGCATGCGGCGCAACGTGGAGATCCCGGCCGCCGATGGCGTGCGGCTGCTCGCCACGCACTACTATCCGGCGGGCCAGCGACAGCCGCCATTGGTCCTGCTGCGCAGCCCGTACGGCAGGGGCAACGCGCTGGACGGGCTCCCGAAGTTGCTGGCCGAGCGCGGCTACCAGGTGCTGTACCAAAGCCTGCGTGGCACGGCCGGCTCCGGCGGTCGTTTCGACGGGTTCGTCATCGATCCGGCCGACGGCGATGGCACGCTGAGCTGGCTGCGCGCCCAGCCGTGGTTCGGCGACACGCTCGCCACCTGGGGCGCCAGCTACCTCGGCTTCGCCCAGTGGGAACTGGCCGCCCGGGACATCCCGGAATGGAAGATCGCGCTCGTCCAGGACGCGCCGTCCTCCTTCGCCGAAGGCTTCATGTATCCGGGGGGAGCGTTCGCGACGGGTAGCGCGCTCGGCTGGGTGCAACTGGTGGACCGCATGTTCTCCAGCGGCATCGCCCGCCAGATGCTCAGCATGGTGGGCGCCGAGCGGCGGTTGTCGCGCGCCACGCTGGCCCTTCCGCTGCCGGAGGCCGACAGGGCACTGACCGGGCACGCCGTGACGTGGTTTCGGGAATGGGTCCGGCATGGTCCCGGCGACCCCTACTGGGCGAGCACCGATCACCGCGCCAACACCGCCCGCATGCCGCCGGTGGTGCACCTGCAGGGCGGCTGGTACGACTTCTTCCTGCCGGGCATGCTGGCCGACCACGCCGCTCTGGTCGCGGCCGGGCGGCAGGTGCGGCTGCTGGTCGGCCCGTGGAGCCACGGCCGCGGTCTCTACACCCGTCAAGGGCTGGCCGACGCGCTGGCGATGCTGGACGCCGCGTTGCTCGGGCGTCAAGCACCAACCGGTGTACGGCTGTTCGTCACCGGTGCGGGCCGCTGGATCGACCTGCCCGCCTGGCCGCCCGCCCACGAACCGGCCCCCTGGTTCCTGCACGCGGGCGGCGGGCTGAGCCGTACCCCGCAAGACGGTGACGCCGCGCCCAGCCGATACCGCTACGATCCCGCGGACCCCACCACCACCATCGGCGGGACACAGGTGGGCCTGTTCGCGGGGGCCAAGGACAACCGCGCCGTCGAAGGCCGCGCCGACGTGCTCACCTTCACCACCGCGCCACTGACGGAAGCCGTCGAGGCCATCGGCCCGGTCCGCGTCCGCCTGCACGCGCGCTCGGACAACCCACACGTCGACTACTTCGCCCGGCTGTGTGACGTGGACACGCGCGGCTGCTCGGTCAACGTGTGCGACGGCATCGTCCGGCTGACCGACCCCGGTGACATCCGCGTGGCCGACATCGTCCTGTGGCCGATGGCCCATCGCTTCCGGCGCGGGCATCGCATCCGGCTGCAGGTCTCCAGCGGCGCCCACCCGCGTTTCGGCCGCAATCCCGGCACCGGCGAACCGCTCGAGACCGGTACGAACCTGCGCTCCTCGCAGCACGAGATCTTCCACGACCATCGGCACCCGTCAGCCCTCTGGCTGCCCCTCACTCCAGGAGCGTCATGAAACTGCTCGTACTCGGCGGTACCCACCACGTGGGCCGCGGGCATCGCCTTCCGTCTGGACGTGCAGGGCGTGCTCCGCCCCGCGCCTGCAGGGCTGCTCGAACACGCCGCCCTGCCGGCCGGATTCGCCTGGATCATCGTCGTGGGCCTGCGGCTGCGTAACCCCAGTACCGTCAGGCTGAAGATCCTTCTCGGCACGCCATGAACCAGATGCTCTTCCACCCGCGGACCAGATCTACGCCCTGCTCGGGCGCCACCGCATCATGAACGCTCTCTTTCCTTCTCCCACTGATCGAGGAGCTTGGGGAACTCGCGGCCCATGAACGCGTACATGTCGCGCATCGATTCAAGCCTGGCCTTGCCCCGGGGGTTGTCGCCGACGACGCTCAATCCTTGCCCCGCCAGTTCGGCGAACGCCGTGAACTCGGCCATCTTCGCCCGGAACGCCCGCCCGAAGACGTCCTCGGCCAGCCGGTAGTGATCGCGGCGTGCCCGGGGCGGGCGGAAACGTTCGACAAGGCCACCTCGCTCGAGCTGGCCGAGGGCGACGCTCATACTGCTCTTGGCCACCCCCAAACTCGCACACAACCCCGGCGCGTCGGCCGCGTCACCCGAGTCGACCAGCAAGGCGCCGATGACCCGGCCGGCCGTCCTGCTCAGCCCCAGACGCTCGAAGTACAGTCCCGCACTCTCCACGAACTCCTCGATGTCTGCCACACCAATATTCTATGTTGTTCGGATCGTTCCGAACGAATAGAATGAACTATGTTCTCTCTCGCTATCGCCGGTGCGGGCCGGCCACATGTCGCCGAGGCCCGCGAATCGTCGCAGGCTGCCGGGCATCACACAGAGGCTCGGTGAGCGGTGTGCTGCAGGAATTCCTCGACTGGGCCTACGCCCGGCACACCAACACCCTGAGCTGGTACATCCGGCCGCTGTTCGTCCTCCCTCTGGCCTACTTCGCCTGGCGGCGAAGTTGGAAAGGCATTGTCATCACGCTCCTGGCACTGTTCACCAGCATGTTCTGGTTCCCGCCGCCGGCCCGGGTCGACCCCCAGGTACAGGCATTCCTCGACATGGAGAAGGAGCTCATCCGCAGCATCGGCGAACTGTCAGCGGCCCACCTGCTCGGCGTGCTGGCCGTCATCGCCAGCTTGACCGCCCTGTGCCTGGCATTCTGGCACCGGTCCCTGGGCTGGGGCCTGGTGATCATCAACCTTATGGCCCTGCTCAAAGTCCTCTGGAGCATCGGCGAAGGAGGCGACAGCGGCTGGGCCGTCCTGCTCCCCGCCACCCTTGGGCTCGCCCTCTGCGACCTGGCCATCATCTGGATCGCCCGCCGCTTCCATCTGCCCATCTCTCTGCGCCGGCCCTGACGGGCCACCCGGTACCGCTTCCACGCGCCCGTCGTACGCACGCCCGTGGCATGGCCCGCCCGCAGACGAACCTCAACCCTCCGCGACCGGCCACGCCCGCTCCCTGCCAGAGCTGCCGGCAGGCTGCGCCGAAGGCGACTCAGGACGGGCACGGTGGCGTCACCTCATCTCGACGGGCTGGACGGCGCGGCGGGAGGGAGTTGTGAAGGTGCCGCAGCCCGCGGCCGTGGCCGGGTGAACAAGACTCGGTGCCGTCCGTGCCTGCCCGGTATGGGCGGCGGCAGCGGGTACGGCGGGGCAGTCTCAGCCGGGCCTCGACGGTGGAGGCCGCGGTGAAGGTCTTGGACCGGGACGGGTTCGAGGCTATGACGATGACCGCGGTGGCCGGTGAGCTGGGTGCCCGGCAGATGTCGATCTACAACCATGTGCGGGGCAAGGACGACCTGTTCGCGGCGGTCTATGAGCACATGCTGGCCATGGTGCCCGCGCCGGAGACGGGTGGCGTGGCGGAGCCGGTGGCGCTGTATCGGGATCTGTGGAGGGTGTTCCGCGCGCATCCGTGGCTGGTTCAGGTCGGCGCGAGCGTCCGGCAGGGCATCTACCGCGCCATCACCTCGTGCGGCAAGGTCATCTGGGGACACAACGGCGGCATCTTCGGCTACGGCACCGACATGATGTCCACCCTCGACGGCAAGCACCGCGCGGTGCTGTCGGTCGCGATCGGCACCGTGTCGTTCGGCTCGGCCAAGCACGGCGAGCTCCGGCAGGCGAGGACCGGGCGGGCATCGCGGTCCTGTGCGCCGACCCGGCCGCATCTCGCGACCCCCACACCTACTACCGCGACATCCAGCGCCACCGCACCACCGAACCCCTGTTCGGGCCACTCGTCCGCAACATCACCCCCTGCGCGTTCTGGCCCACCCGGCCACGGGAGCAGCCCACCACGATCGGCAACTCCGCCCCCGCGCTGATCGTCGGCGCGACAGGCGACACCGCCACTCCCTACCCCGGCCAGCGGGCCATGCACCGAGCGCTGACCGGCTCCCGCATGATCACCCTCAACGGCGCCTACCGCCACGGCGTCTACGCCGCAGAAGGCAACACCTGCGTCGACACCAAGGTGACCCGCTACCTCCTTGACGGCGTACTGCCCGGCCAGAACCTCACCCGCAACCGCCCACCCGCATGAACAACCACCGTCCAGACGCGCGAGTCCAACCGGTCGCATCGATCAGATGCTGGTGATCGTCCAGGTGTCGAGGCCGCTGATCTCGGTGAGTCCTGTGGGGGTGGAGCAGGCGGACAGGTCGAGGTTGGCGAACGTGATCGTCTGCGTCACCTCGGCCCCGGCAAGCGTGCCGGAGGAGATGGCGCCGGTGGAGGTCCCGACCTTGGTGCCGTTGACGTTGGAGAAGCTGTTGGTGTAGTTCCAGACGCTGGTGGTCCCGTTGTTCCAGTACAGCGTCTCGGTGCCGGAGCCGTTGCCGAAGAACGTGGTGCATGACTGGGTGGCGGTTCCGGAGAACGGGCCGGTGAAGCTGGTCAGGCTCGGGTGGGTGAGGCTGACGCAGGCGGAGGCGACGTCCTGGCCGCTGACCGCGACCGTCTGTGAGGTGTGGGTGAGCCCGGGGGTGAAGGCGACCGTGGTCGTCCCCACGCAGGTGACCAACGCAGGACTCGCGGCGGACGCCGTCGTGGCGCAGGTCGTCACCCATGCCATGGACAGGAGCGACGCGCACACGATCGTGATGATCTTCCTCATGGGCTCACCGTCCCTCCGCTCTCCGGGAGTGTCAAGGAGGCGACGGCCGCGTGGCGCTCGGTGAGCAGGTCAGGGTGGACACGCGGCGCCCTCGCCGTACCGCCCGGTCCCGCTGAAGAGCCCGGCTGGCCGGTGGGGCGTCCCAGCTTCTTCAGGAGCCCACCCTCCCCGCGGTGATCAGGCGGCCCTGGGTGGTCTGCACGACGATCGGCAGGCCGTCGGGGACCACACCGCGCAGGCGCGTGAGCAGGTCGGCGACAGGCGGCAGGTCGCCGGGCGTGCGTACGGCGATGCGGAAGGTGTTCGACTGCAGTTGCACGTCCGTGACGGCGGCGTCCCCGTCGCCTGCCAGCCACGCGCTCGCGACCTGCTTCACCTGGCTCTCCCACCGGGAGAAGACGTAGTTCGCCACGGTGCTGCCGACCAGTACGGCGGTGACGACCACGCCGAGGCCGCCCAGCACCAGGACCGCGCGCCTGCGCGAGAGGCTGGGCGCGGGCGGCGTGGTGTACCCGAGCGCGGCGAAGACGAACGTCCCCGCCATCACCAGCGACAGCATGTTGGACAGGAACAACACCAGCGCCCCGAGCGCGAGCCAGGGCGCGCCTCGTCCCAGGCACACGCCGACCACGACGAGCGGCGGCACCAGCGAGATCGCGATGGCCACGCCCGGCAGCACCGCCGCGACATCGCGGCGGGCCAGCGCGACGGCTCCGGCCAGGCCCGTCGCGATCGCCGCGACCAGATCGGCGATCCCCGGTGAGGTACGGCCCGCGATCTGGCTGTTGGCCAGCAGTTCGAAGGTGCCGGGCATGGCCAGCGACGCCAGCAGCCCGATCGCGACGACGGCGCACACCCCGCCCACCACGAACCAGGCCGCCCCGGTCCTGGACCGCTTCACCAGCCCCAGCGCCAGGCCCATGATGGGCGTCGACAGCGGAGCGATGATCATCGCGCCGATCACGGTGGCGGTCGAGTCGGAGATCACCCCGGCCGCGGCGATGACCGAGGACAGCACGAGCATCGTCCAGAAGGCCGAGTAGCGAGAGGGACGATCTCCTTCCCGCAGGTCGAGATCGGCGGTGAGCTCTTCCAGCGTGCGCCGCTGCGCCGCGGGGACCAGCCGCTGCCTCAGCCGTTTCATGGGGTGACGAGGTCGAAGTCAGTCCGGTCATCGAACGAGGCGGTCACGGCTTCTCCTTGAGGTGCTTCGTACTCCCTCCTATCCGGATTCGCACCAGGCCAGCGTCATGTCAGAGGCAAGAAAGCAGCAGCCGCACATGACCGCCGACGGCGCTCCAGTCTCAAGGCACGCATCGACCAGCCACCCGGTGCCGCCAGGGTCACGGACCTGCAGGTCGCTGGCTGCCGGGTGGTTCCTGACCCATGACCGGGGTTCGGGAACGCTCGGCCATGACGCGGCGCATGTCGGAGATGGCGCGCATGGTCCCGCGTACCGTTCCGGTCACCTTGGAGCGGCCGGAACGCGGCAGGTAGTCCACCTCGATCTCGGCGATGCGCCACCCGGCCGCGGCGGCGCGCAGCACCATCTCCAGCGGATAGCCGAAGCGCCGGTCGGTGAGGCCGAGCTCCACCAGCGCCTCGCGTCGCGCCGCCCGCATGGGCCCGAGGTCGTGGAGGTCGGCTCCGGTACGGCGGCGCAGCCTCCGGGCGAGCACGCGGTTGCCCAGCCGCGCGTGCCACGGCCATGCCCCCGAGGCCACCGGTCGGCGGGCACCCAGCACCAGGTCGGCGTCCCCGCGGGCGACGGCCGAGCTGACCGCGGGCAGCTGGCGCGGGTCGAGGGAGGCGTCGGCGTCCATGAAGCACACCAGGTCGGCCCGCGCGGCCAGGAGACCCGCGTGGCAGGCGGCGCCGAAGCCGCGCCGAGGTTCAGAGACGACCTCGGCGCCGAGGTCGCGGGCGATCTCGGCCGTGCGGTCGGTGGAGGCGTTGTCGACCACGATGGGGTGGTAGCCGTCCGGCATGCGACCCAGCACCCAGGGCAGGGCCGCCTCCTCGTTGAGGCAGGGCAGGATCACGTCCACGCGAACTCCTTCATCCCGGCCGTGAACTCGACCTCGGCGCGGAAGCCCAGCTCGTCCCCGGCCTTGGCGGGGGAGGCGAGAATGTGCCGCACGTCGCCGAGCCGGTAGCCGCCGGTCACCTGAGGCCGGGGTCCGCCGCGTGCGTCGGCCAGCGCGTACGCCATCTGGCCGACGGTGTGCGGGGTGCCGCTGGCGATGTTGTAGGCGGTCAGCGTGCCAAGAGGCGGGGGAGTGTCCAGGGCTGCGAGGTTCGCGCGGGCCACGTCGCGCACGTGGACGAAGTCGCGGAGCTGGCCGCCGTCCTCGAACACCCGCGGCGCCCGGCCGGCCTCCAGTTCGGAGCGGAAGATCGCGGCCACTCCCGCATAGGGGGTGTCGCGGGGCATACGGGGCCCGTAGACGTTGTGGTAGCGCAGGGCGACGGCGGTTCCGCCGGTCTGTCTGGCCCAGTTGGCGGCCAGGTGTTCCTGCGCGAGCTTGCTGGTGGCGTAGGCGTTGCGCGGGTCGGGCGGCGCGTCCTCGCCGATCACCTCGTGGCGCAGCGCGGCGCCGCAGCGCGGGCAGGTGGGGTCGAAGCGGCCCTGGTCCAGGTCGGTGACCGAGCGCGGGCCCGGCCGCACCGGGCCGTGCTCGGGGCAGCTGTAGGCGCCCTCGCCGTAGACGACCATCGAGGAAGCCAGGACCAGCCGGTCGACGGCGTGCCGCGCCATCGCGGCCAGCAGGACGGCGGTGCCGTACACGTTGACCGAGGCGTAGCCCGGCAGGTCGGAGACGTCAACTCCGAGGCCGACCTTGGCCGCCTGGTGCACCACGGCCTCGGCACCGGGCAGCAGCCGGTCCAGGGCGGCGGCGTCGCGCACGTCGGCGCCTTCTCTCACGTCCAAGTGGACGATCTCGTGCCCGGCAGCCTCCAGCGCTTCGACGACGTGACCGCCTATGAACCCGGCCGAGCCGGTGACCAGCACTTTCACGTGATCGACGGTAGTCCGGTCGCCGGGTGGGGCTGAAGGCATGTTCGCGGTTCGTAAGAACTCTTACGAACCGCGAACGTACCGTGAGCGTCCGATTACAGAATGAAAGGATGCTCGTGTGAAGGTCGGGGCGGTGCTCGTGCTCCTGGCCGCCGTGCTGGTGGCGACGGTGGCCGGTCCGCCGCGCCTGGGCTGGTACCTGACCGCCTGGGCGCTGTTCGCCGCCGCGTTGTGGCTGGCCAGGGGGCTGCCGGAGCGCCGGATGCGCGTGCTCGTCGTGGGCGGCGGGATCGTGCTGGCCGCCACCGGGCTGAGCGCGCCGCCGAGCAGCAGCGGTGACTTCTATCGCTATGTCTGGGATGGGCGGGTGCAGGCGACGGGCATCTCGCCCTACGACCACCCGCCCGCCGATCCGGTCCTGGCGCCGCTGCGCGACGCCTGGTTGTTCCCCGGCGTGTGCGAGGCTCGGTATCCGCTGCCGGGCGGAGGATGCACCCGTATCAACCGGCCGACCGTGCCCACCATCTACCCGCCGGTCGCCCAGGGGTACTTCCTGCTCGTCCACGTGTTGTCACCGGACGGCGTGCGGCACAAGGCGTTGCAGATCGGCGGCTGGTCGATGGCGGTGGCCGCCCTTTTGCTGCTCTCCTGGCGCAGCATCCGGGCGGCCGCCTGCTGGGCGTGGTGCCCCGCCGTACCGATCGAAGCGGTCAACAACGCGCACGTGGACATGCTCGCCGTCCTGCTGGTGGTGCTCGCGCTGTCGATGACGCGAGCGCGCGGGGCGCTGCTGGGCGCGGCGGTGGCCGCCAAGCTCCTGCCGGTGACGGTGTTCCCGGGCGTCCTGGCCGGGGGCCGGCGCATCATCCCGGTCTTGGTGTCCGCTGTGGCCGTGGTGGGGTTGACGTACCTTCCCTATCTGCTGATCTCGGATGGCTCCGTCGCCGGGTACCTGCCGGGCTATCTCCAGGAAGAGCGCTACGACGCCGCCGGTGGCGGGAACCGGTATCTGCTCCTGCGCCTGGTGCTGCCCGATGGCTGGGCGCCGTTCGCGGCGATCGGCCTGCTCGCGCTGGCAGCGCTGTTCGTGCTCCGGTACGGCGACGCCGACGGGCCCTGGGACGGCGCGTTGCTGGTCACCGGCTCGTTCTTCCTGCTGTTCACGCCCGGCTACTCCTGGTACGCGCTGCTCGTGGTCGCGCTGGCCGCGATGTCGGGCCGGTGGGAGTGGCTGGGCATCGCGCTGGCCGGAGCCGTCGCCTACGTGGCTCCCGCGGGGGCCACGCTCGGCTACACCCTGGCCGCCCTGGCCATCTTGACCGCTCGCCGTACCCGCGATCTGGAGGCGGCGCGATGATCCCGCGATTCACCAGCAAGCTGCGCTCGGAACAGGTGGCCGCCAAGCTCGGCCTGTGGCTGGGCGTCAGCTTCACCGTCGCCTTCGCCACCGGCCTGTTCAGCCACTTCCTGCAGCATCCGCCCGCCTGGCTGCTCTGGCCGTCACGACCGGTGAACCTGTACCGGGTCACGCAGGGGCTGCACGTCATCGGCGGCATCGCCACGGTCCCTCTGCTGCTGGCGAAGTTGTGGGCGGTCTACCCGAAGCTGTGGCAGTGGCCGCCGCTGCGCTCGGCGGGGCACGCGCTGGAGCGGGGGTTCGTGCTGCTCCTGGTCGGCGGCGCGTTGTTCCAGCTGGTCACGGGGTTGCTGAACATCGCCTACATCTACCCGTGGCCGTTCGGATTCCTCCAGGCCCACTACTGGACCGCCTACATCGTCTACGGCGCCCTGATCATCCACGTGGCCAACGAATGGGCCAAGATCCGCAAGGGCGCCTGGAACCGGGTCGATGGCGCCGAGCGCCGCCGGTTCCTGCGCACGATCGCCGCCGCCTGCGGGCTGACCGCCCTGGTCACCGTCGGCGAGACCCTCACCCCGCTGGAACGGCTGGCCGTCCTGGCGCCCCGCGACCCGCGCGTGGGACCCCAGGGCGTGCCGGTCAACCGCTCGGCCGCCGCCGCGGGGGTGGTGCGCGTCCCGGCCGGCTACCGCCTGGCGGTCACCGGATCGGTCCGGACGCCGCTGTCGCTCGGCTACGCGGACCTGCTGCGGCTGCCGCAGCACACGGTCCGGCTGCCGATCGCCTGCGTGGAGGGCTGGAGCGTCACGTGCGAATGGACAGGGGTACGGCTACGCGACCTCCTGACTCTCGCGGGAGCCGGACCCGATGCCCTGGTCACCCTCGAATCGCTGGAGCGCGTCGGCTACTACCGCAGCAGCGAGGTCCGCCGCCCGCACTGGAACGACCCGCTGACGCTGCTCGCCCTGAAGATCAACGGCCGGACGCTCGACGCCGACCATGGCTACCCGGTGCGCCTGATCGCACCGAACCGCCCCGGCGTCCAGCAGACCAAGTGGGTGAAGGAGGTCCGCGTGTCATGAAATTTCCTGCATATGCGGTCGGGTGTGTGCTGGTCGGCATCGGCCTCATCGGGCTGCTGCGCGATGGGATCGTCGTCGGCTGGGCGGTCTGCTTCGCCGCCATCCTGTTCGCCCACGACGCCGTGCTCGCGCCCGCGACCCTCCTGGCCGGGACCGTGGCCGGCCGCCGGCCCGCGCCCTGGCGCGCGACCGTGATCGTCGGCGCCACGCTCACCCTGGCCACCCTCCCCACCGTGCTGGCCATCGGACGCCGCCCCGACAACCCGTCGATCCTGCCGCTCGACTACCCGCTCAATCTCGCACTCGTCCTGGCCGCGATCGTGATCATCGCGCTGGCCCGTCAATACCTGGCAAGGAGCAAGCCCGATGCCTAGCCGCGCGCAGATACTCGTCCTCGCCAAAGAACCGGTGCCCGGCCGGGTCAAGACCCGGCTGACGCCGCCCTTCACCCCCGGCGAAGCCGCCGCACTGGCCGAAGCCGCGCTGGCCGACACCCTGCACACGGTCGCCGCGGCCCCGGCCACGCAACGCCTGCTGGCACTCGACGGGCTGCCGGGCGCCTGGCTGCCCACCGGATACGTGATCATCCCGCAACGCGGCGACGGCCTCGACGAGCGGCTGGCCGCCGCCTTCACCGACGCCCAGCGGCTGCGTCCCGACCCTGTCGTCCTCATCGGCATGGACACCCCGCAGGTCACCGCCGAACTGCTGACCGAGGCGACCCGGGCCTTGAGCGAGTGCGACGCCGTCTACGGACCCGCGGCCGACGGCGGCTTCTGGCTCCTCGGCCTGCGTGAACCGGACCCCGGCCTGCTGCTCGGCGTCCCCATATCCCATCCGGAGACCGGCAAGCACCAACTCGACCGGCTGGCGCAGGCGCGGCTGGCCGTACACCATCTCCCCGAACTCACCGACGTCGACACCGCCGCCGACGCCGCCCAGGTCGCCGCCCAGGCTCCACACACGCGCTTCGCCGCCGTCCTGCGGGAGCTCAACCGATGATCGGACAGCTCTACGCCGAGGCCCTCACCGGGACACCGGCGCTGATCGAACACCTCGACGGCACCACACGACCCCTCGAAAGCACCGCGTGGTTCCACCTCGACGACGCCGACGAGGCCCTGCTCGACCAATGCACCGGCCCCACCCTCGACATCGGCTCCGGCCCCGGCCGCCTCACCGCCGCCCTGACCAGGCGCGGCGTCTACACCCTCGGCATCGACATCACCCCGGACGCCGTCGCCCTGACCCGCGAGGCGGGCGGACGCGCCCTGCTGAGAGATGTCTTCGACCACCTGCCCGGCACCGGCCGCTGGTCCACGGCGCTCCTGGCCGACGGCAACATCGGCATCGGCGGCCACCCCGAGAACCTGCTGCGCCGCATCCGCCAGCTCGTCCGCCCGGGCGGCGCCGTACTCGCCGACGTCGCACCTCCACAGACCACCAGCCACATCGACCTGGTACGGCTGCGCCACGGCGAACGCACCGGCGACTGGTTCGCCTGGGCCACGGTCTCGGCCACCGACATCGCCCGCGTCGCCCACGCCGCGGGCTTCCCCTCCACCCGGTGCCGGCCGATCGGGGACCGCTGGCTCGCCCGCCTAGCCTGAACAGGCATTTCACCCGCCCGGCCTGATGGACCTCATGCCCGCAACCTTGCACACCAGTTCCCCGCGGGGGGCTGAGGGGGTGCCGGTCAGCCGGGTCCTAGCCCCTTTTCCTTGCCCTGCGTGTGCACCACGGGATGACTTCCGGCGTGAATGGCCGCACAACCAGCGTTGATCACCACTCCCCGTCATCAGAATGTTGCATCCGGTGGCGAAGTCGGTCCCATCCGGTTCGGCAGTGGCTCCGAAACCCTGGTGTGACTGTTGAGAACCGGCCCCGGATCCCGGGCCGCCGTGATCCGGCCGGATGTCCGCGGTCACGCTGGCGAGCGCTCACCCTCGCGCCCGCACCGAGTCCGTCCCGTCCAAGGTAAGGAATCCCAGTATGAACCGTGGTTTTGTCGTCGCCGGGCTGCCCGTTCTGGCCGTGGCAGTCCTGCTGACCGGCTCGGGCGCGCTCGCCTCGACCGGCGACGCCGACAGCATCGCGCCGGCCGCGAACCTCGCTGGCGTGGCCTCGTCGGCTACGGCCCGTTCGCCCTTCGGCCCGGCCTGCTCCTCCGTACCGGCGCGCGGGGAGGGCAGCTTCACCGGCATGGCCGACGACCCGGTCGCCACCGCCGCGTCCAACAACCCGGCCCTGTCCACCCTGGTCAAGGCGGTGAAGAAGGCGGGTCTGGTGGACACGCTCAACGGGGCCGACGGCATCACCGTCTTCGCGCCCACCAACCAGGCCTTCGCCAAGATCCCCAAGAAGAGCCTCAAGAAGGTCATGGCCAACAAGAAGATGCTGACCAGCATCCTCACCTACCACGTCGTGCAGGGCCGCAAAACCCCCGCGGACCTGCGTAGCGCCCGCTTGACCACCCTTCAGGGTGGCAAGGTACGGGCCAGCGGCTCCGGCACCACCTACAAGATCAACAACGCCCGGGTGGTCTGCGGCGACGTGCCCACCCGCAACGCCAGCGTCTACATCATCGACACCGTGCTGATGCCCAAGATGTGACGACGGCGGCGACCCCGGTCAGGAAGGAGGGGCGCCGGACGGCAGGAGCAACCGCTGGCGCCCCTCTCCCGGAGGTGGCACCAGCGGCCTCCGGGAGGCTCGCGGACGTCGTCCCGTGCCGGTCTCCGAGGTGACGCCGCCACGTTCCCGAGCCGGTTCTCCACGCGCCGCGATCATGTGCAGGCCGCACTAGGGCACGCTTGACGCCCTTGCGTGACTCAGCTTTTGGCTGGTTGGGCAGGCGTGGGGGCCGCTTGCTTCGCAGGATGAACGGTCTGGCTGGTGTCGCATCGCGGGCATCGGGCCCGGCCGATGCCCGCGGGGACACGCCACTGGCCGCGGCACAGACGGCGGAAGTCGCGTACCCGTCCGGCTTCGCCGGGGGCCGGGTCAAGGTGAGGCAGGAGCTGGTCGGCGTCCAAGGTCCCGTCGTGGCGGGAGATGTGTTCGCGGACCTCGCCCAGCTCGAACGCCCGATCGCTGCGGCCGGAGTCTTCCCGGTCGATCAGCCGCACCAGGCCCTCGTCAGACGACCACAGGTAGTTCGCCCGGCTCCCGTCGGCCGGCCCGAGGACGGGCGGCAACGGGTTGGTGAGCAGCTGGTCAGGGGGCGGTGGAGGCCAGCCACGCGGCCCCGCGCGGAACGCCCTCCCACACGAGCGGATCGTCGCCCAGGTCGGGCTGCTTGTCGGCCCAGGCCCGGCCACGGCCCACACCTCGCCTGCCTGGAGGCCGGGATCGAAACCCATCGTGAGTGGCGGCACGCTGGAGATCAGCCGCATCACCGTACGGAATCGTCTGTGCCCGCTACGACTGTGCCGCCCGTGGACAACGGCAGGACCATCGCAGAAGATCACCAGCCGGTGCGGCCAGTGAACACTGAGAGAGCGGAGCCCAGTGGGCAAGGTGATCTCATCCAACCGCCGTTCCACCACTTGCCCCTGGCGGGTCAGGCAGCGTGAAGAGAACAAGCCGGGGCGGACTTGCGACCGGGCTGATTGCCTCCGGGCCAGGCCGATGAGGATGCCGTCCCAGGCGGCGGCGCGGATCCCGGCCGTGGGCTCACCCCGAGTTGCAGTTCATATTTCCATATGGCAATATGAACCCCGTTCCGGTCGAGGATCCCTGACGCCTCGAACGACACCCGAAGGAGAAATCCATGACCGACGGAACTTTGGAAACGATCGACGGCCGCCCGGCGCTGCGCTTCGAACGCGTGCTCGCCTATCCGGTAGAGCGCGTGTGGCGGGCGGTCAGCGTACCGGCCGAGCTGGAGCGCTGGATGCCCGCGGCCGTCAACTGGACGCCGGCGGCGGGGGAGGCCTTCGAATCCTACGGCGCGACCCTTGAGGTGACGGAGGCCGACGCTCCCCACCGCCTGGCGTGGACCTACGCCGGTCAGCCGCACGGCTTCGAGCTCTCAGCTCAGGACGGCGGTTGCCGGTTGATCTTCACCCACGTCCTCGACGACCGTGCGGTCGCGGCACAGACGGCTACCGGATGGCACACCTACCTCTCGCGGCTCGATCGCCATCTCGCTGGCGGGTATCTGTCCGAGGAGGAGGCGCACCAGGGATGGGCGCAAACGCACGAACGCTACGCTGAGCGTTTCGGGGTCGACCCGACGCCGGGACGGCGCTTCGCGGAGACTCTGCGCGCAGGTCAGGAATAATCTTTCAAGGCCGACTCGTGGCCGGGGCGCACTGAGAGAGCATGGCGCGCACCGGGTTCGCCCCTGCGCACGCCGGTGGCACGTCGAGCGATTGGCCCTTTTTCGGCTATCGCGACTGAACGCATCTGGATGGCAGTGCCGCCGGCGTGCCTCGGGGCCGGGAAGGCCGACATCATGAGAGCCGTGGCGGCGACTCCACAGGCCATATCGCCATCTGGTAATATGATGGAATGAGCACCTTCGCTGCCCTGGCTGAGCCGCATCGCAGGCAGATTCTCGACCTGCTGCGTGATGGCGAGCGGTCCGCCGGAGACCTGGTGGAGCGACTTGACCTCAGCCAGCCCGGCGTGTCCAAGCATCTCAAGGTGTTACGCGAGGCCGGGCTCGTCGCGGTACGCGTGGATGGCAAGCGGCGTCTGTACACGCTGCGGCCAGGCCCCCTCACGGACGTTGACCAGTGGCTGGAGCCCTACCGCGTTTATTGGTCGAGGACCCTCGACACGCTCGAACGCCACCTGAAAGAGAATCCATGACCGACGGCACCCTGGAAACGATCGACGGCCGCCCGGCGCTGCGCTTCGAACGCACGCTCCCCCACTCGGTCGAACGCGTGTGGCGGGCGGTCAGCACACCGGCAGAGCTGGAGCGCTGGTTTCCCGCGACCGTCGACTGGACACCGGCCGAAGGGGAGACCCTCCAGGCCTACGGCGCGACCGGCGAGGTGACGGAGGTCGATGCGCCCCACCGCCTGGCCTGGACCTTCGGCGGCGAGCACTACAGCTTCGAGCTCTCAGCTCAGCAAGGCGGCTGCCGGTTGATCTTCACCCACGTCTTCGGCGTCCGCGCGATCGCAGCGCAGGTGGCAACCGGCTGGCACACCTATCTTTCACGGCTTGAGTCTCACCTCGCCGGCCGGCACCTGTCCGAACAGGAGGCGAACAAGCCGTGGAAGGACATTCACGAACGCTACGCCGAGCGCTTCGGGGTCGACCCGACGCCAGGCCGGCGCTTCGCGGAGACACTGGACGGAGACAACGACGACGCCTGAGTCCATGGCACCGCCGCGTTACTGGCCGTGTCCGCAGGGTCCACCATGCTTGGCGGGCGAACCTGGTGGTGGCCGGGCTGGAGCGGCCCGCGCTCGGCCGGGGCATTGCAGCGCCAGGACGAGTTGCTGTACACCGCCCGGCGCAGTGTCCAACGGGAGACGCCGAGCTTCTTGGCGACGGATGTCTGGGCCTTGCCGGCGGCCAGGAGGATGCGGGTGTCGAGCACGATGCCGTCGAGGGTGCGGAAGCGCCGGCCACGTGCGTGCAGGTGGTCTTCGACGATGGCGAGCAGTTGGCGGGTGTCGCGGCCGAGGCGGGTCAGGTCGAGGACGATGAGGGTGTCGCCGCGGCGCATGTGCCCGAGTGCGGCGGCAAGGCCGGGGCGGTGGGTGCGCTTCTTGCCGGAGCCCTTGTCGAGGAAGATCTTGGCGCATCCGGCGGCGGTGAGGGCATCGATCTGCTGGGCGAGTTCTTGGGCGTTGGTGGAGACGCGGGCCAGGCCGATGAGGTCTTCGCGGGCGTGCGGGTCGTCGTTGTCGATGACGATCTCGTTCACCGAGTCTCCGTGCGGGGTGACTGAACCGTGGTGTGGCAATAGGGGTAGCGGTCAGTCTTCTGCTACACCACGGTTTTGCCCCCTAGTTTTGCTACCGAATCGGGGCGGTCATCCTGCTGGGATGATCGCCGTGGGCGGTGGGGCATAAACGATCGTTTATGCCCCGGCCAGGCGAGCGCCGGTCGGGGGTGACGCGTCCAGGAGATGGTTGGTCACGCGTCTGGGCGGGTGCAGGTGATGTCCTTGCCGGGCAGGTCGCCGTCGAGGAGGTAGCGGGTCACTTTGGTGTCGACGCAGGTGTTGCCTTCTGCGGCGTAGACGCCGTGGCGGTAGGCGCCATTGAGGGTGATCATGCGGGAGCCGGTCAGCGCTCGGTGCATGGCCTGCTGGCCGGGGTAGGGGGTGACGGTGTCGCCTGTGGCTCCGACGATCAGTGCGGGGGCGGCGTTGCTGATCGTGGTGGGCTGCTCCCGTGGTCGGGTGGGCCAGAACGCGCAGGGGGTGATGTTGCGGACGAGTGGCCCGAACAGGGGTTCGGTGGTGCGGTGGCGCTGGATGTCGCGGTAGTAGGTGCCGGGGTTGCGGGATGCGGCCCGGTCGGCGCACAGGACCGCGATGCCCGCCCGGTTCTCGGGCTTTTCGGTGCCGCCGGTGTAGGCGCCTTGGAGGGTTTCCAGCAGTGAGGCGGGCGGCGGAGTCCGGCTGGGGCGGTGCAGTGCCTTGGCTTCTTCGGCGAGGGTGGCGTAGTCCTGCGCGCTGTCGGAGTAGGAGCGCAGATAGAGCCAGTAGGGCACGAAGCGGGCGTCGACCCGGTAGGCGCCGACCTTCGCGGACCGTCGGTTGATCGCGTCGATGGTCGCCAGGACCGCCTCCCGCGTACGGCCCAGCTTGTACTTCGCATGGCGCGCGGCGGACCAGGAGGCCCACTGCCGGAGCCAGGTGTCGAAGGCCGGAGCGGCGCTGGAGAGCAAGTTGGGGCCGTAGGCCTCGGGGTCGACTGCGCTGTCGAGCACCACCCGGTCGGCCCGCTGGCCGTACATCTGAAGATAGGTCGCGCCGAGGTAGGTGCCGTAGGAGTAGCCGAGGTAGGACAGCTTCCGCTCGCCGAGCGCGGCCCGGATGACGTCCATGTCGCGTGCGGTGTTCCTGGTCGAGGCGTACGGCAGCGCGCGCAGGTTTCCCTGGGCGCAGCCGGCCGCCAGCCGCTTGGCCAGGCGCGCGCCTTGGTCGAAGCTGCGCCGGTCGAGTCCGGCCGACAGCTGGAAGGTGTCGGTCTTCCACTGGCAGCGGATCGGGCTGCTGCGGCCGATGAAGCGGGGGTCCATTCCTACCAGGTCGTAGCGGGCGGCGATCTCGGGCGTCTTCTTGGTCAGCAGCAGCGGCATGGACAGGCCGCTGCCGCCCGGCCCGCCGGGGTTCGTCAGCAGGACGCCGTGGCGCCGGGCGGTGTCGGTGGCCTTGATCCGGGAGATCGCGACCCGCAGGGCCGGCCCCTGCGGCCTGCTGTAGTCGATGGGCACCTGGACCGTGGCGCACTGGGCTCCGGCGGCGTCCAGCTGTTGGCCGAGCTGGTCGTCGGGTCCGGTGGCGCAGGCGCGCCAGGTGATCGTCTGGTGGTGGAAGCGGTCCAGCGGGGTGGCCGGGTGCGCCGCTGCCGCGGGCGGCGCCAGAGTGGCCGACAGCGCAGCCGTCGCCGCTGCTGCGGCTGCTGCTGCGCGCTTGGTCGTGGGCACGCGGGTGTCCCTTCGTGGTGGTGGATGGGTGATGCCGGGTTCTGGAGGCGAGGCGCCAGAACCCGGGGGATGTCCGGACGTCCGGAAGGGGGAAGGGACGTGCCTCAGCCGCAGAAGGCCGCGTCCATCGCCGCCTGCTGGAGCTCGCCGAGCTTGGCCGAGCCGAACGACACGTTGCCGATCGCGACCGACAGCACCGCTCGGTGCTTGCCGTCGAGGGTAGCCATCATGTCGGTGCCGTAGCCGGGGATGCCGCCGTTGTGTCCCCAGATGACCTTGCCGCACGAGGTGGTGGTGCGGTAGATGCCCAGTCCGTAGGCGCGGTCGTGGTGGTTGGGCCGCAGCATCTGCTTGAGCTGGGCTGGTTTGACGATCTTGCCCGACAGGAGCGCGGTGATGAACCGGTCGAGGTCGGCGGTGGTGGAGACGAGCGCCCCTGCGGGACCGGCCACGGTGGGGTTGAGGCGGGTGATGTCGACGGGTTTGCCATTGACCGGGGTGTAACCACGGACGTGCGGCTTGGGCAGGTGGGTCTGGTCGCCGGGCGCCCACGTGTGGCGCAACCGGAGGGGGCGGATGATCCGCTCGGTGACCGCCTGGCCCCAGTCCTGGCCGGTGACGGCCTGGATGAGCAGGCCGAGGGCGTAGTAGTTGGTGTTGGAGTACTGGGAGTCGCTGCCCGGCTTGAACAGACGGGGCAGGGCGTCGCCCTTGGCGACCCAGTCGGTCAGCTCGAAGTGCTTGTCGCGGTTGCGCAGCGCGCCTTCGCCTTCCACGTCTTCGAGGCCGAAGGGGTTGGCCAGTCCGCTGGTGTGGTTCAGCAGCATGCGGACGGTGATCGCCTCGCCGTCGGACAACACGCCGGGCAGGTACCGCTCCACTGGGGTGTCCAGGTCGACCTTGCGCTCGCCGGCGAGTTGCAGGATCACCGAGGCGGTGAAGGTCTTGGTCACGCTGGCGATGCGGAACCTGCCCTGGTACGGGACCGGGCGGTGCTTGCCGAGTTCGGCGGTGCCCGCGCGGGCCCGCAGCGTGCGGCCGTCCTTGACGACCAGGATCTGCGCGCTGGCGTTGCCCAGTTTCACCAGGGCGTCCAGCTTTTGCTGCACCGCTGCCCGGTGGGTGTCCAGGCGGCGCTCACCCGTGCCGGCGTGGGCGATGCCCGAGGGCAGAGTGAGCGCTGTCGCGGTCAACGCCGTGATGATGATTTTGCCGGCCGTGTTCATGGGTGCTTGCCTTCCGTCGTGCGTACGCGTCCTCGGTGAGGTCGTCGGTACGCCCAACATAACGTGCTTTACACGTTAGTTACCTCTTGGGCAGGTGTGATCACCACCACACCGCCCGATGGGACGAGCGGTCGCCAGACGGGGAATTGGCGCGTCAGCCCAGACGGGCCAGCAACACGCGCAAGCCGTACTCGACGATGTCGTCGGGAGAGACAGGCGGAAGATCGGCCGCCAGCCGGCGCAGGGTGGGGAAGGCGTGCTCGGGCAACGCCGCGATCTGCTCGCGAGCCGCCTCGGCCTCGGCCCCGGGGTCACTCTCACCGCCCAGCGCTCCACCCGGCACGTCCAGGGCGGCGGTGCCCACGACCAGATTGGTCAGCGCCCCGACCAGCAACACCGCCTCCGCCGCGGGCACGCCCGCACGGAGCACGATCCGATGCGTGCACTCCACGATCGCCAACTGGCTGGGCGTGCCCTGCCGGACGCTCGCGCCTACCTGAACCAGCCACGGATGTGCGCGAAACACCTGCCACAGATCCCGATACAGCGCCATCAGCTCCGCCACGCCACCCGTCTCCGGCACGGGCACCGGCACCATGGCCAGCATGTGCTCATAGACCGCCGCGAACAGGTCGTCCTTGCCCCGCACATGGTTGTAGATCGACATCTGCCGGGCACCCAGCTCACCGGCCACCGCGGTCATCGTCATCGCCTCGAACCCGTCCCGGTCCAAGACCTTCACCGCGGCCTCCACCGTCGAGCCCCGGCTGAGGCTGCCCCGCCGTACCCGCTGCCGCCGCGGCGCGCTCACCGGGCCGCTCCCGCGGGCCGCGAGCAGCGACCGACCTCGCGAACGCCGACCATGACAGCCACCCCGACACCCCGATCCTCTGCCAACCTCATCGCCGCTCAAAGGCACTCCAGCCTACCGGGACCCGTACCGGCCGCCCCTGGGCGGCACCACAGCGCCATGCCCGAAAGAACCTCGTCATCGGGCCACCATGAACCGACTCCCAGCAACCCGCGACCCACCAACCCCCGAGTAACCTGCGAAGGCCGCCGTCCGAACATAGACGGCGGCCTTCGCATGCTGCGGCGCCCTCAACCTCTGCCCCACCCGAAGCAAGATCGAAAATCACGACAGAAAACGTTCAAAGAATCACGCCATCAAGAAATCCAAGTCACACGCACCCCCCATGCGAGTTCGGCCTGGCCAGGTCGATCACTGATCAGGCAGGCCTCGACGCCGCCAGAGGCGGGGATTGACGGCTCCGCCGGCCGGCCACCGGCGCAGACCGCGCCTTCGCCGCCGGTCGCAGGCGCGGCCCGGGTGCGTGTCGCCGGGGCCGTATCCGGTCGATGTGCTGTGCGCATGGCTCACGCGCTTGGGCGCTTACACGGTCACGCACCGCATCACCGGCCTGACCGCGCTCATCGATCAGCAGGAGCGCCTCGGCTTTCCCTGCCAGAGCGCGGGCTGTCGTGTGGCGCTCGCTCTCGGGCAGGCCGGACGCCGCTGAGGGTGTGTGGCGCCTGTCGAGCGCTCCGTCGCCCGCACAGGCGGCGATGGTTGCACCCGCGCCGTGCGGCGCGGCTTACCCGCGCCGCGAAGCCGAGGTGGTCACCGGCAGGGTGATCCGGGCGCGTGCCCGCACGGGTCACTTGGGCATGAGGACCTTGTCGATGATGGAGACGGTGGCGTTGGCGGTGTAGGTCTCGTCGGAGCCTTCGGTCATCAGCATGCCGCCCTGCAGGGTCTTGAGGTCGGCGGAGGCCAGGTCGGCCGGGGCGTTCTTGCCGGCGACGACGTGGTAGGTGAGGATCTTGGTCAGCGTCTCCTTGTCGGCCAGGACCTTGTCCAGGGTGGCCTTGGGGATGGCGGCGAAGGCGTCGTTGGTGGGCGCGAAGACGGTGATGTCCTTGGCCGAGTTGAGCGTGTCGACCAGGCCCGCTTTCTTGACCGCGGTGACCAGCGTGGACAGCACGGGGTAAGGACTCACCATCAGCCTCACCGG